>CALGGY010000048.1 GCA_937915785.1 uncultured Bacteroidales bacterium | reverse complement strand
TTTTCTCCCTACCGGAGATTGTGGTGATTCTAAACCGGCACAAATCAGTATTGATCCTGAAGAACTGGCCAGCAAATGCGCAGCTGCGGGCTACATAGTTACTGCTTCACAGTGTCAAGCAGAAGGCAAAAAAATTGGTGGCTTCTGCCCGTACGACAACAAATATGTGCTTTGTTGCGGTGCCGAATATACTACCCAATGTGACAACACAAATATTATCGTTGACCGATGCGGATCCCTGATGAAATGTGGTTGTGCTGAAGAATTTAACTATTTTGAAGACGGCGACAACTGTTTAAAATATAATCCGAAAGACGCAGTTTATTCTAACAGCCGAGGCGATTATGACAGCGGCATCTGTTATCTCAGAGAAGGCACGGGCGAAACATCAACAACCACTGCCCTATACAAGGCTTGTTTGTGCAATCTTACTGCTTACCCTCGTTCTGAAACATATTGCGCTAGCAAAAACATGGCCGGCGGTGGAAGTGTTTGTGTTGACAGCAAGGGGGATGAACACTACAGTAAATGTATATGTCCGAGCAATTTTGGCATCTTAAAAACAAGCTGTAGCTATGGTGTTGAAAATGATGCTCCTACTTGTACGGACGAGGATGGCTTTACCTACGTACAGTCGTGCTGTACTTGTGACCCAAATGTTTACCCCTATGAAAATTTAGCTGATGTACAAAGAGTCGCTTTAACATATTCTAAATGTCCTTCGACCTGTTCAGGCGGATGGCTTCAAAGATATAAAGCAGACACATGTAAAGCCGGGTATACAAAATCAGGTGGAGAATGTGTACCTCAAGGATGTACAGATGCAATTAAAGCATATTTAAAAGAAAACCCAACTAAAGCCACACAATATGGCTTATTGACGTCGAGCGGTGTTGTTGATGGTAACGGCAACTCGTCAGAAACACGCACAGCCATTGTTGGTGATGATATTACCATAACAACCGCCAGCACCAACGGCTCTTCATCTTCTACCGAAACATATTGTACAAAACGCGAGTGTCAAAATGCCAGCGGCCCTCAAACTAATTATCCTAACGATTCTACATGTTATTGCCGAAACTGTGGCATATGGCAACGTACATCTGGATACGGTTATGGATTTGATGATTACTATGGCGGTTTCGGCAATAACAATAATGATGGCTGGTACTTTAACCAAATAGGTGCAACTTGCGACCAACTGGAGCAAGCGCAGTCTGGTGATTCATATTACGGCTGTAACACAGTTGGTAGTGGAAATAGTGCACAACGTATGACCCCCGTTTGCACTCAGACCACAATTAAGACCACAATAAATAATACAGAATCCAAAGGATTGGTCAATTCTCGTGCATTGACTTATATATCCGGCAAGGATTTTGCCGCCGGAGAGACAGGACTTGCTGCTTCCAGTGTACAACAAAGTTGTAGTGCAACTCCTACTATAAAATACACAGCAGCCAAATTCCCTGCTACTAATGATACAGAATCATCAAGTGCGTTGACATTCAATGGCGTAAATCTTAATTTTTCAAGTACTACCACTATAACCAGAAATGTTACAATTAATGATGGTTCACTGAATGCAAATAACTTAAACGTTGATAGACCACTATATATCAATGGTGGAGATGTTACGGGATCTACTTTATCTGCAAACAGCAATGTAACATTAAATGCCAACGGGAAAAGACCGTCATACTCAGTAAAAACATCATATTTCAAAAAGCGATTAGACGCAGACGGCTATGATTTTATTAACTTTAACGATTTGTATTTTGTTACCCCGAGAACCGTTCTTGCGCAATCGTCTGATGGAACAAGTGCTGCTGAATTTTCTGCTATTACTCTGAGAGATGGCGGACAAATCAAAGCTTCAAGAAGTACAAGAGGTTATGGTGTTCACATTATGCCGGAAAGCGACAATCAGGCAGGAAAAAACTATCGTCACCTTACAATATCTGGACCGAGTTCTGGGTCAGCTACCGTGGATTCAAACTTGTATGTGGGTGACAATGGAGGATACTCTCCTACAACCATGGCTCAACGCATAATGCTTGTAAACAATGTTACCTTAGAGCTGAAAAACGGATATGAAATCGGACTTTCTCCGTTTAGTCAAGTCACGGCTAATATTCCTGCAGCAATTAAGATAAGTAGCGTAAAAGCGTGGAAAAGATGTTATACATTAGACTATATGCCGGAACCTGACCGCAAAAAAGATGCATGGCTTTGTACGGGTAGTTGCCACAACAGATGGGTAAGCAGAGCATTAGGAGAGTATTGTACTAATGGAGCATACGCATACTTTATGACATCTATTAAAGCGACCAGCGAAAAAGGTATATCATACCACCAAGGTTGTGAACGCCACAACTCTCGTTGCAGTTGTTCTATACCTGGAACTCCGACAGTAGTAAATGGACAGTTGTGCAATGAAGAGAATTGTTTGGATCTCATATTTTGTGAAGAACAATAAACAATAGTTCATTTAAGCCGAAGAGGAAAAACTTCCTCTTCGGCTGTTGTAGTTAAAGTAAATATAAACACAAAATCCCTCGATAATCATATCGAAAGGGATTTTTGCATTTGTGTCTACCGGACAATAAACGGAACAGTTTTTTAATATTATTATTTACAACTTTTATGGCACGAAATTT
>CALGGY010000047.1 GCA_937915785.1 uncultured Bacteroidales bacterium | reverse complement strand
AAGACAAGCGTTTTTTCGCAAACAAGGGAGAATCGGCTTTTTTTGCCTTTTCTCCTTTGAAGTTTTAGTGGCTTACGCACTCCTTTTTTTTCATAAAGTGTTGCATTTAGGCATATTAAAATCGTCTATAGCTCTCGGTTGGGTTGCTGTAACTAATATGACCCATTTTTTTACGGCAGCCTGATGGCTACAAAAAGCACTTTTGTCGCATTTACAACACAAAAAATTCCGATTTTTGGTGTAAAAATCGGAATTTCACCTCTTGCAAGTTTTTTGCGGAAAGGAAGGGATTCGAACCCTTGAAGCGCTTTTGACGCTTACTCGCTTTCCAGGCGGGCCAGTTCAACCACTCCTGCACCTTTCCGTTCAAAAGGGTTTGCAAAGATACGTTTTTTTTGCCGTATTGCGAAATATTTTTTTGCCCTGCTTACCGTTTTTACTAAAAATCAGCACTTTACCAACGAAAAATTATCACATTTCAGCCATCCAAAAAATGCTGTTTTTGCAGTTTCTGGAGTTGGTTTTTTGCATTTTTCACTTCAAATCCATTGCCAGACGGAAACCGTAGTAACTGTATCCGAGTTTGGGGTTGTAGTTGCTTCGGTCGGTGATGCGGCAACCGCGTGTGGGACTGCTATAGCAACCGCCCTTAAGTATTCGTTCTTCGCCGTGTTTGGGACCTTTGGGGTTTGTCTGCGCGTTGTCGGTGTATGCGCCGAGGTAGTCGCTGCACCACTCCCAGACGTTTCCGCTCATGTCGTAGAGTCCCAGTTCGTTGGGTTTTTTCTGTCCCACCTTGTGGGTATGCGAGTCGGCATTGGGTCCGTACCAGGCATACGAGCCGAGGTCTTGGCTGCAACCGGCGTATTTGTGGTTTTTGCTTTTTTCGCCACCGCGTGCGGCATACTCCCATTCGGCCTCGGTGGGCAGACGGAAAGTGCGTCCGGTAATGCGGTTCAGCTTGTCGATAAAAATCTGCACTTTTTCCCAGCTCACCCGTTCCACGGGCAGACTGTCGTTTTTCCATTTCGACGGGTTTTTCTCCATCACTGCCACCCACAGCTGCTGCGTTACCTCCAATTTGCCTATGGCAAAACTGTCCACGGTAACCTCGTGTGCGGGAAACTCGTTGTCGTAGCAGTCCTTGTCCTTGGCATTGCAGCAGCCCATGGTGAAAGTGCCGCCTTTCACGCGCACCATTTCAAAGGTGAGGTCCTTGAGGTTAATGGTTATAATGTTGGTGTCCACCGGTTTTACGGCTGTGGAGTCGGCAGCCACGGTGTCAGCCTCGACGGGATACTGTGCCTTGGCGGCTACGGTGGCTATAACGAGAATTGCAAGCAATAACTGGTGTTTCATTTCTTTGTGTGGTAAGAATCTTTTATTTTCCGAAAATTTCTTTCAGTTTGTCTTCGAGCTCGGCACCGCGCAGGTTGCGGGCTATCACCTTTCCGTCCTTGTCGATAAGCACTGTGGCGGGAATTGAGGTTACGCCGTAGGTGGCACCGCCGGAGGATGTCCAGCCCTGCAGGTCGCTGACGTGGTTGGGCCACACAAGTCCGTCCTTTTCTATAGCCTGCAGCCATGCCTTGCGGTCGCGGTCGAGCGACACGCTGAAAATGTCGAACCCCATGGCTTTGTATTTCTGATAAAGTTTCACCACGTTGGGATTTTCGCGACGGCAGGGTCCGCACCACGAAGCCCAGAAGTCGAGCAGCACCACCTTGCCACGCAGGTTACTGAGTTTCAAGGTTTTGCCATTGGGCGATTTCATGGCTATGTCGGGAGCCTCGGTGCCGGGCAACAGTACCGACCGCAGCTTTTGGTCTATGTATTTAACGGTAGGGTCATTGGGATATTTGCCTATAAGGGCATCGCGCACCTCAGCATATAGCGGGGCGTAGCTCTCGAACTGGTTTTCGAAAAAGGTTACGAGCAGGGCGCTGAAAAGTTTTGACTTGTTGCTGGAGATAAGTTTCGAAATATTGTCGAAAGTCTGTGGCACCACGGTTTCGAAAGTGCTGGAAATTTCGCGGCGGCGTTGTTCGGTGGCTGTCTGGTACTCGCGGTTCATGGCCTCCACCGGCTCATTAAGGTCGAGGAACTGCTTGTACAGCTGCATCTCGCCCGACGCTTTCACATTGCTTATCATCACCGACTGGTCGATGGTGTAATCGACAACGATGTCGGCCTTGGGCTCGTACAGGGCATAGCTTGTAAGTCCCGACGGGGCAAACTGTATAAGCAGCAGCTCGGGCATTCCCTCTATGTCGAAACTGTACTTGCCATCTTTGGGCACCACCGTCTTTATTGGGGTGAGCTTGTTTCCGTCTATGGTGTTTATCACCATTTCGGTGCATTGTGCTTTTCCGGCGATTTTTCCCGAGACTCTGGTTTTCTGTGCCATTGCCACATTGGCAGCAACCAATGCCACAAACAAAACGGCTGCAATTATTTTCTTCATATTGCGAGTGTTAAATCATTATAACTCAATTAAATAACAAAACCCTACAGGCAGTTGGCCATGGGTTTATCCAATTTGCAAATGTACACAAAATTTTGGATTTATTTGTAATTTACAGATTGCCACATCCAAAACTTATTGCCTATATCGATGATTTACACGTAGTTAAGTCAACAAAAAATAGACATTGCCGTTTATTGCACATTGTTTCGCAGAGTTCTGTTTTGAGCCGATTTGTTCTGGCACAACCACTGCATTACTTGCTGATTGGCACATCCAATCTTCAACTTTTTACAAAAAAACGTCTGCGGGTCGCAAAAAAAATGTATCTTTGCAATTGCAAAAAACACTGATCATGAGAACAAAACTTTGGCTAAAGACAACACTGTTGCCGATACTCGTTGCAATGTGGTGCAGTGCCGCCGCCCAGCCCCGCCTGACGGACAGCTCGTTTGCAAGCCTTATAACCTGCGGTGCGGGCAACGACTACTACCTCTCGTTCGGGCATACCGCCATACGCGTGTGCGACCCTCAGCAGGGCATCGACAAAGTATATAACTACGGCACCTTCGATTTCGACTCGCCAAACCTGTATTGGAATTTCGTGCGCGGATACCTCAACTACTGCGTCTCGGTGAGCGACTACCGCCGGTTTGTGGCCGTTTACCAATACGAGGGACGCTCACTTGACGAACAGCGCCTGCGCCTCACGCCCACCGAGGTTAACAGCCTGTTTGCCGCGCTTGAGGAGAACTGCCGCCCAGAAAACCGCTATTACATCTACGACTTTTTCCGCGACAACTGCGCCACCCGCGCCCGCGACATTATCCTCGGCGCCTTGGACAATCCCGACATTTTTACCAAACGCACCGCCGACACCAACCTCACCTATCGCCAGATTATTTACCGCTATGTAGACCGCCTGAAGTGGTGGCAGCTGGGCGTGGACCTGCTGCTGGGCATGCGTTGCGACCGCCCCGTGTCCACCTTCGACTACATGTTCATCCCCTTCGACCTGCAAAACCAGCTCGACACCGCCATTTCGGCCTCAGGCCAGCCCCTTGCCGAGCCCGCAGTGCAGGTACTATACGAAACCAAACAACCCAACCCCGAAAGCCTCTCGCCCGACCTCATGTTCTGGCTGCTGTTTGCCGCAGTGGCATCCCTTTCAGTGGTGGCGTACATAAAACAATGGCACCTGCAATGGCTCGACATACCGCTGTTTGCACTGGTGGCACTGTTATCCATTTTATTATTGGTGATGTGGTTCGGCACTATACACTGGTGCACCAAATGGAACCTCAATCTACTGTGGCTCAACCCATTATTCATCTACATTGTATTCCGCCTGCGCAAAAGCAACCGCATAGTGCTATACATAACCATAGCCTGCCTTGCCATAACTGTGACAGGCTTTGCATGGCTGCCGCAACAGTTCAACACGGCGGCTATCCCAATAGCGCTCACACTGGCAGTGCGCCTTGCAAGCTACCTGTTGCCACAGCGCGACAAAACAATAAAAGAGAACATCTAAAAACACGAAAAAAAACAAAAATCGATTATTGTAATTCTTAATTTCACGATTTTAAATTTTCAACTTAAAAGATCCGCTCTAATCTAACATATGACTGAATATTACCAAATAGTCTCAATGTTGCGTCCTTTCGGGACGCTGAGTTCTATGGCTATCACTGACCCCACACTGCGAAACCCATCGGTTTCTTGTATGGGGTTATTGAGATTCAGCCTCTTCGAGACCGTTGAAAAATCGGTCGAATATAGCATAAGAGCCAAAAGATTTCAACTATTATTTTTCAATTCTTAACTTTAATTCTCAATTTTCAACTTATTATGACCTACGACACCTCAATTTTTTGGGACTGGTTTCGGCAAAACGCCGAGCCGCTGACCATGCTCTCGGAATACGACGAAACCAAACAGGAGCAGCTGCTGAACCGCATGCAAGAGCAGCTCGAAGCCTACTGCCCCGGACTCACCTTCGAAATCACCGAGCCCAACAACAACGGCCGGCGCGTGGTGTTCACCGCCGAGGGCGACATAGAGCTGTTCGAACCCCTTGTGAAACTCACCGACGAAGCCCCCGACATCGACTGGTGGGAGTTCGTCCCTTTCAAACAGCCCAACGGCAACGAGCTCAAAGTGCGTTTCGACAAATACAGCTACGACACAAAAAAAATGCACTTCATGCAGCTCGAAAACGAGGAGGAACCCGACATACTCGGCCTGCGCGTGGCTTTCGACGGCGCCGACAACAACAACGAGGACATGCTTGTGGGCACCTACGTTACCCTCGAAGCAATGATAGGCGAGTTCGACTGCGCCACGCTGGTGGGTTACCTCGAAATATGTCCCACGCCAAAAAATCCGAAAGAAAAAGGTTTCCTGCCAATGGCCGACTTCCCCGATTTTGTGGAATGGTTCAAAAAACAACGCGACAAACAATAAACCCCGACCAATCAAAACGTTATGGCAACCAACAGCCAAAAACTAATATCTTTTGGAGTTTTTTGTTCCAAAAGTCAGATAAAAATGGTATTTTCGCAAATTGGATTGGCAATGGCAAAAACCAAGAAATAACTTCACAATCCATTGTCATATAATTATTTACGCAAATTAAAGAACAAACACATCTATGAGCAAAGTTGATGTATTACTGGGCCTGCAATGGGGCGATGAAGGAAAAGGAAAAGTTGTTGACGTACTAACACCCAACTACGATGTTGTGGCACGCTTCCAAGGCGGCCCCAACGCCGGACACACTCTCGAGTTCAACGGCATAAAACACGTGCTGCACATAATACCCTCGGGCGTTTTCCACCCCGACAAGAAAAACGTCATCGGCAACGGAGTGCTTATCGACCCCGTTATTTTCGAACGCGAGATAGAAGGCCTGTGGAAAAAAGATGTGGACGCCACCAAAAACCTCTTCATCTCCAAAAAAGCGCACCTGATACTGCCCACACACCGCTTGCTCGACGCCGCCAACGAACAGGCTAAAGGCAACGAAAAGATAGGCTCCACGCTGAAAGGCATAGGTCCCGCCTACACCGACAAGATAGCACGCACCGGCCTGCGCGTGGGCGACATACTGGAATTCGACTTCCGCGAACGATTCGAACTGCAGAAATTCCAGCACACACGCATTGCCGAGATGCTCGACTTCGACATCGACAGTTTCCGCATCGAAAACATGAGCCTGCGGGAATATGAGGACCGCTGGTTTGCCTCGCTCGACACCCTGCGCCATTTCAAGCTGATAAACAGCGAGTATTTCCTCAACCAATGCCTTGCCGACGGCCTCAACGTGCTGGCCGAGGGCGCACAGGGCTCCATGCTCGACATCGACTTTGGCTCCTACCCATTTGTAACATCGTCCACCACCGTAACCGCCGGCGTATGCTCCGGCTTGGGCGTGGCTCCGTCCAAAATCGACAAGGTGTTCGGCATCACCAAAGCCTACTGCACCCGCGTGGGCAGCGGACCCTTCCCCACCGAGCTGTTCGACAACGACGGCGACACCCTGCGCAACAAAGGCAACGAGTTCGGCTCCACCACCGGACGACCCCGCCGCTGCGGATGGATAGACATACCCGCACTTAAATACGCCTGCATGCTAAACGGCGTTACCGACCTACTGGTTACCAAAATCGACGTGCTCAACGGTTTCGAGACCATCAAGATGTGCAACAACTACCTCATCAACGGCAAACAAACGCAGGAGATACCCTTCGAGTTCAACTCGGTGGAGATAAAACCGCAGTTCGACAGCTACCCCGGCTGGCAATGCGAGCTGCAAGGCACACCATCGTTCGACAAGCTGCCGAAAAACGCCCTCAACTACCTTGCCGAGATCGAAAAAGCCGTGAACACACCAATCAAGGCCGTATCCATAAGCCCCGACCGCAAAGACGTGCTTTTCAGATAGACGCCTAAATTCCGCAAGTTGAAAAAAAAGGACATGCTGGCAGAAAAGCAGTGGAGAAGTGCCCGATTTATTCGGATAATTTGCTAAAAAACAGTAAAATACGTTATTTTTGAACACGACTTCCCCCACCCAAGCGAATGGGGAAAGGCGGGAAAAGCCAAAAAAACAGCAACTCAT
>CALGGY010000046.1 GCA_937915785.1 uncultured Bacteroidales bacterium | reverse complement strand
TCCCATTTTATTTTATCAACTATATTTTAGAAAAAACGTTTTGGACACTATTGGATTTAAACCACAAAAAAAAACCGTCCCGTGTTCACGGGGCGGTTTTTTGTTATTGTTACATGATGTTAGTCTTTGATATTGGGTTGCTCCAGACCGTAGCCTTTTCTCTTGTCCACTGCTTTGAGGTAGATGGAGATAAGCAGTGCGGCAATACCGAGGGCTGCCAGCATCACAAGCGCCCACGTGTAGTTAAGTTCATGTGCGGCGGTGCCTTCGGCGTTGGTGTTGGTAAGCACAATTCCAATGAGCGCAGGGAACAGGCCGAGGCCGATATTCTGAATCCAGAAGATAGCGGCGTAGGCCGAGCCTATGATTTTTTCATCCACCAACTTGGGAACGCTGGGCCAAAGTGCCGCGGGAACCAGTGAGAAAGATGCGCCAAGAACAAGGATTGTTATGTATGCCACAACAATACCACCTATGGCATCGCCTTTGAACATCGGAAGGATGAAAGCAAAGGTGAGATGGCATATCACCAGCAGTATGGAGCCTAGCATAAGCATTGTGGCGGCTTTGCCTTTGTGGTCCACATAATTGCCAAGTATGGGAGTAATAGCCACGGCCAGCAGCGGGAACACTGCAAAGATGGTTTCGGCAGTGCCGCGCATGTAACCCATGTAGCAGTAAACCACAAGGGCAACAACAGCTAATCCCATAAGTCCGTACTTCAGACCTTTTTTCTTGGAAAAATTGCTTGCAAATGAACAAATAGCCACAAATAGCATCACAATATATTGAATAATAGTAACACTATTCCCACTCCAAAAATTACCTTTAACAGTGGCGTTGAAGCTCTGGTTACCATAAGCAAATTGAATTGTATCGTTCTCATTTACAGATTTGCCTTTAAGTTTAACTTCCACCGTATCTTTTCCATTTATAACACGCATTGTATTGTCTGAATGCAGCTGGTATTGAATCTCATTGTTTTCAGGAGATACATTGGGCAAAGACACTGTAACCGATGTGTCTCCATTTGTAATTGTCAGATTTGAAAGAGCCGCCACATTTTGAATTTCGTCAGCAGATGCGGTTTCTGTGCTGTCTGCAACTGCCATATCGTTTTCAATATTTATTGCATCTGTAACAGTTGTACTATCGGAATAAAATATAGTTTTAGGATCATTCTCGAACGTATAGTTACCATCCATAACAATAGGTGTCTCAAGCGTAAGGTTGCACTGAAGCATGTTTACTGCGTATTTTTGGAAAGGGAAGATAGCACTGTAGTAAAGAACGCACAGCAGAGCCACAAGCCAGAAACCGAGGCTGGTGAAAATCTTGCCAAGGTCGCTGATTTTGAAGGGGTCATCCTTTTCCTCGGCCTCGCCGGTTTGAGCGTCGAGTTTTTTGTCCATGAAGAAATAAACTATGAACATTATCAAGGCGATGCACAACAGCACCACACCGAATTTCACGGCGTTATCCACATGAACGCTGCCGCCAAGTTTGGCAAAATAGGGGCTGAAAATCATGCAGGTGGCCACACCCAGACGGGCCAGAGCCATTTCGGAGCCCATAGCCAGTGCCGTTTCGCGGCCTTTGAACCATTTCACAATACCTCGACTTACGGTGATGCCGGCCATCTCCACACCGCAGCCGAAAAGCATAAATCCGCATGCGGCAAGCTTGGCGGAGGCAGGCATACCTTTCACAAAGGGAAATATGCTGCCTATGATGGGTATTTCACCGTCCCAATTAAGATGATTGTTGAACCAAGCTTCGAGGCTTGTGCCGGGAAAATAGTCGCTAACAGCGTAAAATTTTATACATCCGCCAATAAGCATTACAATTCCCGAAAGCACGGCGGTGAAACGCACACCCATCTTGTCGAGGATTATACCCGCAAAAATGAGGAAAAACACATAAACGTTGAGGAACACCTCGGCGCCCTGCATACGACCGAAAGCCTCGCTGTCCCAACCACGGGTACTCTGCATCAAGTCTTTGATAGGGGACAATATGTCCATAAACACATAACTGCAAAACATGGCCAACGCCAATAACAACAACGCAATCCATCTCATGGCCGCATTGTCTCTCAAAGTGGTTTTTTCTGTCATAATCTTTTAATGTTTACAATTAAGTTGCAAAAATACGATTTTTTGGCAAATAATAAAAGTTTAGACGCCAAAAAAAACGGCATGTCCATCGTACTTTGCTGATTGATATTGTTTTATTGCAACCGCCGGCACTTCCACAGCCCTCTTTTTTCTCACCTAAAAGTGGTGCCGGCGCGTTTTTTTAAAACGTTTTGACACCAAAAAATCCGACAATCAAAAATAAAAGCGTATTTTTGAAGTATGCCAAACTATAGGCAAAACGCATTCAAGTTGCACAATATCAAGATTATACCATGCGGTTTATGAAAAAACATATTGCCGATTTCGTAGTTGCCGAAAATAAAACCATAGGCAGCAGCTATTTTTCACTGCTTTTAGAGTCCGCCCACGCCCTGCCCGAGATATTGCCCGGACAGTTTGTGGAAGTGGAGGTGCCCGGCAACAAGGATGTTTTTCTGCGACGCCCCATCTCTATTCACGATGTGGACCCTGCCGCCAGCACCATAACGCTACTGGTGCAGATTGTGGGCAAGGGCACACGCACCTTGTCGCAGTTGCAGGCCGGACGCGCCCTTAGCCTTGTGTTCCCCCTTGGCAACGGTTTTGCCCTCGAAGGCCGCAACCCGCTGCTTATTGGCGGCGGTGCCGGCATTGCCCCGTTTTTGTACACAGCCAAGAAATACACAGAAAAAGGCGTTCGTCCCACCATACTGCTTGGCGGACGCACGGCAGAGCTTATCCCCGCAAGGGAGGCTTTTCTGCCTTTCGGCGATGTGCATTTCGCCACCGAGGACGGCTCGCTGGGCGAGAAAGGCCTTGTAACTCATCACACTGCCTTTTGTCAAAGCCACGACGCCATACTTACCTGCGGCCCAACGCCCATGATGAAATCCGTGGCGCGATATGCGCTGCAAAACGGCATACCGTGCCAAGTGTCGTTGGAAAACACCATGGCCTGCGGCGTAGGTGCCTGTCTCTGCTGCGTTACCAAAACCGACCACGGCCACCGCTGCGTGTGCAAGGACGGACCCGTGTTCGACGTAAAAGATATGACGGAATGGGCCAGCGCCAATGGCTGAACTCCCGCTGAACACTGAAGCAAAAAAAAGGCAGGTCGTTTACGACCTGCCCTTTTTTGTACCATGTAGCCACTATTATTTTGTAACCACAATCTGTTTGGTGGTACGGAAATTGCTTCCGGTTATTTCCATAACGTAGATGCCGGGAGTTGCAAGGTTGAATGACACTTTGCCCGACACGTTGTTTTTCTGAGCCACTGTCTGTCCCAGCTGGTTGTAGATACGTACGTTGGCCTGTTCGCTAAGTTCGGCGAAGACTTTGCCTTTGCTGGGGTTGGGGTAGATGCTTACCGTGGGTTCAGCGTTGGCGGTGTTGATGCTTTCGGGGTTGTCGTTGTCGGCTTCAACAAGCTCGAATTTGTCCACAAAGAGTTTGGAACCCTGTTCCATGGTGGTGCCGGCCGAGGAGAGAACCAGTATATCGAGTTTGTCGGGAACCACGGTGGGGTCGTCGGAGAGGGCTATGTAAGCGGCTTCGAAATCGGTGTAGGTGTGGGTGTGGGTGAGGTTGGTGTTCATGCCGCCGCCCACAATAAGGCGTTTGCCGGTGGCTTGGTCGAGGCGGGTGCCTATTAGCAGAACTCCACCAACGTCGGTGCTGCTGTGCTCATCTACTACTTCGTATTTGTATTTTCCGGTAAGTTTGCCAACTCTGAAACCGTTGAGGTCCATGCCGCCGGTGGAGAAACGGCTATAATTCAGGGTGTCGAGCATGGTCATGGCTGTGGGGTCGGCCATAAGGGTGGGCAGCAGAGCCATAAGTTCCATGGTGGGCTCGGTTTGCAGTTCGCCAAGTGAGAGAATGGTGGGCATCACCACAGTGTCGTTCTCGCCGATGGACATGCCCTGTGGCACGTGCAAAACGTCGGTGAGGCGGAAAGTCTGCAGCATGGCACCGTAGTTGCCGTCGGCCACATTGCCCGAATCCTTTGCCATTATCTGCAACGGAACGTTGGTTTGTATGTGTACAAAATAAACAGTGGTGTCGAGCGGATACGACATTGTGTGCCAGCTTGTGGGAGTGATATAGGCGTCATACAGGGTCATGGACCCTATTCCGTAACCCTGGGTGGTTGTCCAGTTTTCGAACGAGCCGTTGGGTACGTTCATCGTTTGTTGTGCGCTGGCCATTGCTGCGGTCAGCAGGCAGGTTGCCAAAAAAGTACTTATTTTTCTCATATAGTTATATTTTTTATGTTTTTTTTGTTTTTCAACCTACAAAGTTACGATTTTTTTTGGAATTATCTGCATTTTTGTTGCCGTCACAAGGCTTTTTTGCTGTGTGTTGTTTTCTAAACCATTGATAATTATGGCAATATGGCGTTGTTTTTTTATTAAACCATCTGCATTGAAAGCTTTGTCGGAGGGTGGTTTTGCTGTTCCGTAGCGTGGAATGGCTCTGTTTCTTGTCAAAAAAAAATGGTACTGAAAAAGGCGGTTTTTCGGGCGCCGTACAGCAGGGTGATTTTTTTACAAATCCTTGATGAAACTTTTCACAAACTTGGAATTGCTCCAAAACTCTTTTACAAAAATACGAATTAGCGTATATGCGGGTATGGCGGCTATCATTCCGAGAATTCCGCCTATCTTACCGGCAACGAGTATCACAAGGAAAATTTCCACGGGGTGCGCTTTCACGCTTTTGGAGTAGATAAGCGGTTGCATCACAAAGTCGTCTATCAGTTTCACCACAATGAAAATGGCGTAGAACGTGAGCAGTAGCTGCAGTATGTTCACGTTTTCGGTGGAGGCGTTGAGGGTGGAAACGAGCAGTATCACAAAGCTCAGCAGCGACCCGATGATGGCGCCGAGGTAGGGTATTATCACCATCACTCCGCAAATGGCGGCGATGAGCAGGGCGTTGGCAAATCCGAAAATGGTGAACCCGATGAAAAGCAGCAGGGTTACCAGTATCATTTCGCACAGCAGGCCTATGAAATAGCGTGATATCAGCTGGCGCGAGTTGTGGAAAATGTGGCGTGTTTCGTCGGTGTAGCGGTCGGGTATGGTGGAGTAGAATATGTCGCGCCAGTAGTTGCGGTCGCGGAGGAAGAAGTAGGTTAGGAACAGTATGGTGAACAGCCCCATGAGCAGGTTGGCGGTGGTGGACACGGTGTCGGTCATCACTTTTTTAAGGTCTATGGTGCGGACAATGTCGAGAAGGGTGTTGTTCACCAGCAGTTCGAACGAGTTGGGGGTATCGTCGATAATGCCGTAGTCGATAAGCAGGTGTCGCAGCTCGGCGCCGTAATTGTTGGCGTATTCCACTATTTTTGTGGTGTCGATGTTGGCCAACTGCATAACCTGCGAAAACAGCATTGGGAAAAGCCAGTACGAGAGCAGCGCCACCACTCCCACAATGGCCACCAGCACCATTCCTGCGGCCAGCGAGGGGGCTATGCGCAGCCGCCCGATACGCACTTTCTTGAGCAGGCTCATCAGGTGTCCGCCTATCAGCGCCAGCACAAACGACACTAATATGCATATCACCAAAAATTTGAAATAACCTATAAGGAAAGCCGCTATACCGATAAAAATAAGCATTACAAGCGCCCCTATCAGCTTGTTGGTGTTCAGTTTCATGGCGTATTGGGTGTTGCGGTGGTTGGTCGGGGTTTATTTTTCGGGATAGCCAACGGGCTGTGCCAGAAGCAGTTTGCCGTTTTTGATGTTGAGCACCTTGTTGGCGTTGTCGCGGTTGAAACTGCCGCAAACCACGGTGCTAAGGCCTTGTGTGGCGCAATACAGGTACACGTTTTGGCTAACAAATCCCACATCGGTGGCGCTGTAGAAGTTGCGACCCTGCTCGTCGAAACCTTGCATTTTGTCGAAATTGCCCACGTAAACCAGAATCAGCGGGGCTTTGCCAAAATTGCCGCGGTCGTAGAGACTGGCACGGCAGTCGTTGTCGGCTATGCGTTTTAGCTGATGGTTGGGGGCGTCGTAGAAGAAAACGCCTGCCGAGGTAAAAGCGTAGATGTCTATCTCCTGAGCGTTGCGGGCGGTGGGCGCGGTGCGTTTGCCGTTGTCGGTGCGGTTCACGCCGCCGGCGGCCCACAGCACGTCGGCCAGCTGCTGCCAGCCAAGCTCCTGAGCGGCGAAATTGCGGTTGGTCTGACGGTTCTGAAGGGCGGCCATCAGCGTAACGCCGTTTTCCATATCGGGGGCGTTCAGCTTGATGACGGTCTCTTTTTTGGCCTTGCCGGTTTTGGCTTTCTGTGCCGTTGCGGGCACGGTTAAACTTACTGCACTTGCCATGATGATGGCGAGGGTGAAAATGTGTTTCATTTTTTTGTTGTATTGGTTGTTGAAATATAGTGTTTTTATTGTGTGTAACAATTAACGCAGAAGAGGCCGGTTTATTGTAACCTAAATTCCGCAAGTTAAAAAAATGAACATGCTGGCAGAAAAGCAGTGGTGAAGTGCCCGATTCATTCGGGTAATTTGCTAAAAAACAGCAAAATACG
>CALGGY010000045.1 GCA_937915785.1 uncultured Bacteroidales bacterium | reverse complement strand
TCAAACTGGTCCAGAATAAGTTGAACCATCGGCCAAGAAAAAAATTGGGATTTCTCACTCCAATTGAATATTTTTTTCGTAACTTTGCAAAACCAAATTTTGAAAATAATCATACTGTTGCATTTATAACTTGAATTCAGCAGTGAAAGACAGTTATGGGGATTTCTTATACATCCACCGAAAACAGCAGGTCGAAAGCCATGCTGCCGTTGTTGGGCAGGTAAGAGGCTCGTAGTCCGAAGGTTACGGGCGTGGTGATGAGCAACAGGTTGGCGTTTGCGTATATCTCGGCGCCAAGCGAGGAGTAAAACTTGCCGTCGGTGTGCATCAGCATGGCGTCGACAAAAAGGGTGGCGTATATGCGTTTGAAATAGGCTGCCGGCCCCCAAGCCTTGTCGGGATAGCAGATGGGCAGGTCGTAGTTCAGCTGAAACGACGAGGCCATGTCGTTTGGGTTCAGGTGGCGGAAACCGCGTGGCGTGCGTAGGCCGTTGGTAAACGAAAACAGACTGAGTGTGCGGTTCTGAATGCCGGTGTACAGCCGCAGTGTGTGCGTTTTTATTGGCGATGGGAAATTGGCACTTGCCGTCAAGGCAATTTTGCTGATGTCGTGTATGCTACCAAAGCCGTAACCCACTGTTATGGAGAGGCTTTGCTGCCACGGGGAGTGCAGATACTGGCTCGGCTTGGCAGTGGAGTGGGTGATGGAGACTCCTGCGGCAAAGGTGCTCATGGTGGGCTGCACCTGTATCGAAGGGTTGTTGAAAAACATCTGCGAAAAGCTGTAGCTACCCGAAAAACTGATGCTCAAGGCGTGGTTGTGCCAATAGTAGCGCAATGGCACCTGCACCCCGGCGGAGCTTCCGAAAAGGTTGAAGTTATAGTACGTGTCCTTGCTTTTCAGGCTCTGTCCCGAAAATCCCACCGAAGCCGAAATTATTGGAAACAGCCGCAGATATTGGTAGCTCAGCGAAATGGCCGGCTTCTGGCTGTTTGGGTCCCAACGCAAGGAGCTTTGTAAAATGCTGTTGCTCAATTCGTTTTGCGACATTGCCGATATGCCTAAACCAACCTCCATCTGGTCGGCGTTGAGGTAGAAGGGGGCCCAGCTGTGGAAGTTTAAAAGATGTTGCCAATGGTTGTAGTCTTTTGATTTATAGTTGGTTGTGTTTAGTGTCGTTAGGTTGGGGATGCGATATTTGTTCTCTGCCGTGGCAATAACCTCGCTGTTGAAATTATATACCGTCTGTTTTCGGCAGCGCATTGTGCTGTCGCGGAAAATTGTGGTTCCTTTTGTAGTGAATTGGCTGTAAAACAGTGCGTTGTTGTTTTTTGTAAGGCTGAACTGCGAAATTCCGAAGCGGTTGTTGGACAGGGCAGTTTCGCGCCCGTCGGCGAGTTTGGAGATGCGGTTTACGCCCGAGCGGTCGGAGAGGAAGTAAAGCTGCCCTTGGTGTACGGCAAGCTGGGTTATGTTGTGCCACACAGGTCCCGCAAGGAAAGTGATTTGCGGTCCGTTGTTCAAAATGTTGTCAATCAGAATGATGTATCGTCCGTATTCGCTTATGGCGGAAAGGAATATGCTGTCTCCCGATGCTGATATGGCAGGTGTTTGGTATTCCAGTGTGTCGGGCAGGACGATGTGTTGTGACCTCTCGTGCAAAGTGCTGTCCCATAATGTGATACGTGTGGTGGCGCTGTCGGTAAGCTCCAGAGCGGCGATGGTGCCGTTTTGCGAAAGCGTGGGCCAAAAAATATTGCGGTTGCGGGTTAAAATGCTCAGGCAGCCGTTTTTCAGGTTCATCACCACAAGGTTGCTGTGGTAAAGGTTCCAGCGGTGTTCTATGGTGTATTCTGTCCATGCCATGCGGTTGCCGGCAAGGCTCAGGTGGTTGTTGCTCACACTTCCGGTCTTGGCCAATGTGTGTTCGGTGCCTCCTTGCATTATCTCCACTATTTGCGACACATCGCTCACTCCTTTTTTTAGGGCAAACACCGATGAGTCCGTTGTTCCGGCAAGGTGGTAGTCGGTTAGGTGGCGCTGTGGGGCGTTGATGGCTGTTGCCGTAGTGTCGTTTCCGGCAAGGAATGGTTCCCATTGCTGTTGCCAGAAGGCCATTGCCGAGTCGTAGCGGGCTTTGAACTGCATGCGGCGATAGAAAGGTGTTAGCCGCCAAAAGTCGGACGACACGCGTTTTAGTCCCTTTTGCCAGAAATTGGCGGTGTCGGATGTGGTTTTGTCGTGAGCCACAAGCAGATATCCCAAAAGGTACGGCCCCATGGTGTAGTCCTTGTACGACCCGAATGCCGATTTGTAGTACGAAGGGGTTTCGTTTGCCAATATCATCTGAGCGGGCGTCAGGAACGTGCTTTCGCGACCGCGGCCGACGTTGGAGAGTGCCGTTTCGGTCCATGTAGCGTCGCCTTCGAGGAACCATTCGGGTACAAACAGTCCCGTCAGCAGTCCGGTGAAATGTTCGCCCAGTACGCTGGTTATTCCTCCGGCAAGGTGTTGGTTAATTGCCTGCATCTGCAGCTCGTGGCGTGTTTCGTGCAGGGTTAGCTGTGTGAGCCATGGCTGCGAGTAGCCGTCCTGCTGTGGGCTGGCCCAGAATTCGATACGTTTTGGTGCCCATGCCGACACCCCATTGCTGTAGCTGCCGCTGGGGTGCAGAATTATAGGCGTTTTGCGCTGAGGCTTGTTGCCAAAAGACCCCAGCTCGGCTTTGCTGTATGCAAAAACGGTGTCGCACTGCGATGCTATTTTTTGGGCTTTGGCTTCGAGAAAATAGGGGTAAACAATTCTAAAATACAGTGTTTCAATTTCTTTCCAATGAATATTGCTGCGGTCTTGCCCCGTAACGTAGTATTGTGCCCACGCCGTAGCGGTGCCAATTAGCATCAGCAACAGAAAAACGACGATATGTGTGGTGCGTCGTTTCACGCTTTCTTATTGGTTTTGAAATATTTACATACATCGGTAAGGCCGCATTCGTTGCATTTTGGCGAGCGGGCGGTGCACACATAGCGTCCGTGCAGTATTAGCCAATGGTGAGCTTTGGCTACGATGGAGGCGGGGAAATGTTTGGTAAGCTCCAACTCCGTTTGCAGAGGGGTTTTGGAGTTGTTTGTAAGTCCGATGCGGTTCGACACGCGGAACACGTGGGTATCCACGGCCATGGTGGGTTGTCCGAAAGCCACGGCGGCCACTACGTTGGCAGTTTTGCGTCCAACCCCGGGCAGGGTCTGCAGGTCGTCGATGTTGTCGGGAATGGTGCCGCCAAAATGTTCCACCACGGCTTGTGCCATGCCCACAAGGTGTTTGCTTTTGTTGTTTGGGTACGAAATGGATTTTATCAGCCGGTAAACCTCGTCGGGAGTGGCTTTGGCCATGCTCTCCACGGTGGGATAGGCTTGGAAAAGGGCAGGGGTGGTCATGTTTACGCGCTTGTCGGTGCATTGTGCCGAAAGTATCACAGCCACAATAAGTTGGTACGGATTGGAGTAGTGCAGCTCGCTCTCGGCCACGGGACGTGTCTTTTCAAAATATTCCGACACGGTGCTGTATAGTTCTTTTTTTGTCATAAGTTGCTGATTTATCGTAATATCTCGTGCAGCACGATGTGCGACTTGAAATCGCCCAGCTGGCTGAAATGTATTTTGAAGTATTCCAGCATGGCCGAAAGCAGTTCGTTGCGCTGTGTGGCGTTGGTAGCGGTTTCATCGTTGTATATGTCGGTCATACACAGGTAGTTGTGTAGCAGTCGGCTTGGTTCGGCACCCAAAATGGAGTCTTGCTGGGGCAGGTAGGGGTCGGGTTGGCACACAAAGCGGCCGTCGTTTAGGTTAAACAAGTTGTTGCTTGCCGAAAAGTTGTTCAAGGGTGCAAAGCCGAACATCGTCGAAGCTTTTATCAGAAAGCGTATCGGGAAATCGGCAAGGCTTTTTTGCCGTTGGTCGAGGGTGGAGAGGCATTCGTCGATGAAATCGAACATCTGCACATCGCTGGACTCCTCGCGTATCGTTTTGTAAAGCAACTCGTTGATAAAGAAAGTGATAGCTGTTTTCTCGTAGTCGAAAGGGGTGTTTTTCCATTGTTTGTAGGGGCGCACCTCTTTTGCAAACTGTATTTGTTTTTTTTCGTTGCGGTACATCGAAATATCAACGTACGAAAGGGGTTGAAGCAGGTTTTGCTTGTTGCGGCTTTTGGCGGTTCGCACCCCCTTTATCATCACCGACTGCAGTCCCCACTCGCGGGTGTAAACTTTTGCAATGACGCTGGTTTCGGAGTAGTTGGTGGTTTTCAGCACAAAAGCGGGTGATGTGGCTAACATGGTGCAATTAGTTGAATATCATTATTTTGGTAACGGAGCGGTTTTCGCCGAGTTCGTCGGAGGCAAAAACGTAGTAAACGCCTGACGCCACACGTTTTCCGCTCGAGGTGCGTGCGTTCCACACTGCTTGTCCGCCGTTGGCCCTGGTGGTGAAAACCACATGTCCGGCGGCGTCGGTGATGTGTACCAAGGCATTGCGGGTCAGCCCTTTAATGCCAATGTATCCAGTGTAGTCGCTGTAAACGGGGTTTGGGTAGGCGTAGATGGTGTCCAACGGTTTGCTTTCGGCGTATGTGGCTGAGCCTCGGTACGATACAATGCCGTTGGAGGTGCCGATGAACACCTCGCCAGTGTTGGGCTGAATGCCTATGGCGTTGATTTTGTCGGAGGGCAGCGGGCTGTTGGTGCTCGAGAAATGCATCAGTTGGTCGGTGCCGTTTTCCGAAACAAGGAACACACCGCCGGTGGTAGTGCCTATCCATTTGCGGTTGGCGCCGTCCACGGCAATACAGGTGATGTTTTCGTATGCCAGCAGGTATTCTATTTTGTCGCCTTCGCTGTACAGAATGTTGCTGCAGGTTATGGGCGATTGGCCGCCGCTGCCGCCGTTGGCGAAAGCGTTGCCTGAATTGTATATTACCTTTATCCCTTTTTCGGTGCCAATCCAAATCTCGTTGTCGTGGTCCTGAGCAATGCAGTTCACGCGCGAGGTGTTCAGTTTGCTGCCGTTGTTGGGATTGACGTAGGCGAAACGGTTGGTGCCGTCGTGTACGTAAATGCGGTTGGCATCGCCAAAAAACCATTTGAAACTATTTGCGCTGTCTATCATCAGGCCAGTGATCTCCTCGCTGCCGGTGTTGGTCTCGAAATTGGCCCACGAGCCGTCGGCGCGGCGCACCACAAGCGAGCGGTTTTGCATGGAGTTTGTAAACCAGAAATTGCCTTCGCCGTCCACGGCGGCGGCACCGGTGCGCGTGGGACGGTATTCGCCCATTTCAAGGCGGTTTATGGCGTTGCTGGTGTTGGCGTCGGTATAAACCTCTGTGGCACGATGGCCGGTTATTTCAATGATGCCGTTTTCCCACGACGGAGCGAACATGTGGCTGGTGTTTTTTGGGTCTATGGCCACATCGCACACGTCGAGGCAGGTGTCGAGGGCGGTAGTCTTTTCGATATAGCCCCATTGGTTGTTTTTATGCAGCGACAGCTGTGCCGGCAGATAGTAGTTGCCCAAACGGCTGCCGTGGGCCAGATATATGCCGTCTTTAACTGGCACAAACCGGTAACTGTCGTCCACGTACGGCGATGTTGGCACTGCGCAACCCAAAGTGTTTGGCTTCTGAAAATCCACGAAGGTGAGCCCAGCCCATTGGTGTGCTATCCATAATGTTGATTTATAAACCGTTGCGTCGTTGGCCTGCATGTCGGCCCAATCCACTTTGCCAAACTTTTTGAAAAGTGAGAAATCGGCGTTGTAAACGAATGCCGAATCGCTGGTGGTAACGGCAATTTTGTTGTCCGAAACGCGCACCGAGTGAATGTCGCCATTAAGCCATGGGTTGAAAGTGGTGAGGTCGGAGGAGGAGAATATTTTTGTGCCTGTAGAGTCGCGCACCACGGCCAAAAGGTTGTTGCCCAAGCATTCCAATTGTGCTATTTTCGAGGAACTGATGGAGGAGAGGGAGTCGTGTTTCCAATAGGTGAAAATGTTGAGGAACCGTTGGTTTTGGTCGGCCATTACGAAACCTGAGTCCAGAGCGGCCACGATTTTGCCGTTGAAAAAGGCTATGTCGTTGGTTTTTAGAGCAGTGCCGTCGGTGCCAAGACGGTAGATGTCGGCAATTTCTTGTCGGTCGAGGTCTATCACGGCTACTCCGAACCCGCTGCAGAGGTAGGCTTTCCCGTTGCGGAAACGTATGCTGTAGATGATTTTGTCGCCCGGAATGTCGCTGCGTTTGATGTCGGAAAGGTTGTAAACGCGGTCGTTGCGAACAAGGTCGAGGTTGGAGTTGCGGTAGGCCACGGCAAGGTATCCTGTGGTGGGGTCGTAGGCGGTGGTGGATATGCCCACATCGGTAAGGCCCTGAACCTTGGTAAATTTGTTTATGGTATGATCCTCAATGTCGTAGTAAAACAGTCCCAAAGCGCCCTGCACGTAGATGCGCTCTTCGGCGGGGATTACGCGATAAGTGGTGCGAAACGCGAAATGATCCTGCCATTTGCCTATGCCAACCTGAGCCGAAACATTGGCAAAAACGCTAACCATCAGTGAGATACACGCCAAATAACTAATTGTTTTTGTCTTTTTGAACATAATCAGTAATAACTTGAAAAGTTGTGTTTTAGTATTGAAAACAGAATTAAATTCGGAATTCGGAATTCGGAATTCGGCATTTTTGCTCTAATATACTGATAATTTGATTGTTGTGATTTTGTGGTGGTCTTTGTTTCCAGTGTCAATTCTAAGTTGGTGATTTTCAATTGGCAAATGTCAAAAAAAAATCGTATCTTTGCACGGCAATAGAAAGGAACAGATATGGGATTTTTTTCGTTTTTCACCAAAGAGAAGAAAGAGACGCTCGACAAAGGGCTTTCAAAGACCAAGGAAAACCTTTTTTCGAGGCTCTCCAAGGCCATTCTGGGCAAGTCGCGTATCGACGACGATGTGCTCGACAACCTCGAGGAGATACTTATTTCCGCCGATGTGGGCTGGGAAACCACCGTCAAAATTATCGACCGTGTGCAGGCTCGCATTCAGCGCGACAAATATCTTGGTACTGAGGAACTTAACAATATCCTTCGCGATGAAATTTCGGCACTGATGACCGAAAACGTTGCCGAGGAGCGCGACGATTTCTCGTTTGAAACTCCCCATAAGCCGTATGTTATTATGGTTGTGGGTGTTAATGGCGTTGGCAAGACCACCACCATTGGCAAACTGGCCTATCAGTTCAAAAAAAGCGGAAAAACCGTTATGCTCGGAGCTTCCGACACTTTCCGCGCCGCCGCTGTGGACCAGCTCACAATCTGGTCGGAGAGGGTAGGAGTGCCCATTGTTTCGCAGGGCATGAACGCCGACCCAGCCTCTGTGGCTTTCGACACGCTGCAGTCTGCCGTGGCAAAGAATATCGACGTGGTGCTGATAGACACCGCCGGACGCCTGCACAACAAGGTGGGACTGATGAACGAGCTCTCCAAAATCCGTAAGGTGATGCAGAAAGTCATCCCCGACGCCCCGCACGAGGTACTGCTGGTGCTCGACGCTTCCACTGGCCAAAACGCCATCGAACAGGCCAAGCAGTTTACCGAAGCAACGCAGGTTAATGCTCTGGCACTCACCAAGTTGGATGGAACAGCCAAAGGAGGAGTGATTATAGGCATCTCCGACCAGTTCAAAATTCCCGTCCGTTACATAGGCCTCGGCGAACAGATGGAAGATCTCCAGATTTTCAACGCCAAAGCTTTTGTGGACAGTCTTTTCGAATAGGCAATAACATCAAAAAACACGAAAAATAGCAGTATTTGAACAAAGCTGCATGACGCTTTGGCGCGACTTTATATTTTCTACCACAAAGTGTCAACACAAATCCCTTAATTATTATACGAAAGAAGTAGTTATTAGAACTTTCTGTCAATGATAAAAGTGAACATAATTACCCTCGGATGTTCCAAAAACACCGTGGATTCTGAAAATGTGGCCGGACATCTGCGCAAGCAGGGTGTGGATGTGGTTTTCGACAAAACCGAGCGTGCCGACGTGGTCATTGTGAACACCTGCGGCTTTATCGGCGACGCCAAGGAGGAGTCGGTGAACGAAATACTGAATCAGGCAGGTAGGAAACGACGTGCGCACAAACTCATGAAACTCATCGTATGTGGCTGTTTGGCACAACGTTACCGCGATGAGCTGAAATCCGAAATTCCCGAAATCGATGCCATCTACGGCGTGCACGAGTGGGACAAAATGATTTCCGACATCGCTACCATGCAGATACAAAACTTTGAGGACGAGCGTTTAATAAGCACGCCACAACACTACGCATACCTTAAAATTGCTGAAGGCTGCAACCGCCGCTGCTCTTATTGCGCCATACCGCTTATTCGAGGCAAATTTGTGTCCCGACCGATGGAAGATCTTATTGTTGAGGCTCAACAGCTTGTGCGTGAGGGCGTTAAGGAACTTATTGTAATTGCTCAGGACACCACCTATTATGGCGTGGACCTGTATGGCCGCCAGCGTTTGGCCGACCTTTTGGAACAGCTGGCGCTGCATTCCGGAGCCACGTGGATACGTCTGCACTACGCCTATCCAGCCAGCTTCCCCCTCGATGTGCTCGATGTGATGGCAAAATACCGCAATATCTGCAAATATCTTGATATTCCGCTGCAACATATTGATACAGAAATACTTCGCTCTATGAGCAGAGGCATCGACGAGCAAGGCACGCTGCAGCTGCTCGACACCATACGTGCCAAAGTGCCTGGCATACGGTTGCGTACCTCGCTGATGGTGGGCTATCCGGGCGAAACGCCGGAACAGTTCCAGCGGCTTTTCGACTTTGTGAAAACGCAACGTTTCGACAGGCTGGGAGTGTTTACCTACTCCGCCGAAGAGGGCACCGCATCGGCACTGTTGCCCGACGATGTTCCCCAAGAGGAGAAAGAGCACCGCCGCGAAGCGATAATGCTTTTGCAGGAAAAAATAATGCAGGAAAAAAACGGCCAGCTGTTGGATTGCCAGTTGCCGGTGCTTATAGACCGCCGCGAGGGCGGATTTTGGGTGGGCCGCACCGAGTTTGACTCGCCAGAGGTGGATGAGGAAGTAACCGTAGATAGCCATTTTCCACTGAAAAAAGGCAATTTTTATAGCGTCGTGGTAAGAGATGCCTTCGAATACGACCTCGAAGCCGAAGCCGTGGATTTTTGGCCAAATACCGATGAATCGGAAACAAAAAAATGATTATTTTGAAAAATAATTTGCACAATTGCGTAAAAAATCGTAATTTTGCAAACTCAAAAAAACGGACAAGTGAATACGAAAAAGGATTTTGTGGTTAGGTTTAGTGGCTTAAAAACAGGTAGTTACGATTATGATTTTGAGCTCGACGACGATTTTTTTTCGGGCTACGGTAACGAAAATTTGCAGAAGGGCAAGGTCGTTTTCAAGGTGGTTCTCGAAAAAAAAGAGCGTCTGATGAAATTTGAGGCAAATTTTTCGGGTACACTGAACACGTTTTGCGACAGGTGTTTGAAACCTTTGGATATCCCCGTTTCGGGCTGCGAAACCCTCTTTGTGGAGTTTGGCGACGTGCCCGAAGCTACGGAGGACGACAACATTCTGATAATTCCCGAAACGGAGTATCAGATAGATTTGTCGCAGTTTCTGTACGAGTGCGTGGCCACCTCTGTACCCATGCGCCTAGTGCACCCCGACGACGAAAACGGCAACCCCACTTGCGACAGCGAAATGCTGAAATGCCTTGCATCGGTTTCCGTAGAAAAAGAGCCGGGAAAGGAACAAGAGGTGATAAACCCCGTTTGGGAAAAATTGAAAGATTTAAGATAAAGTAGTATATATAAAGCAAAAAAATAATAAGTTATGCCACATCCAAAACACCGGTTTTCACAAACCAGAACAGCAAAAAGAAGAACTCACGACAAAGTTGAGCCCGCTCAACTGACAACTTGCAGCAACTGCGGTGCAGCCGTTATGTACCACCATGTATGCCCCGAATGCGGTTACTACAGAGGTAAACTGGCTATCGAAAAAGGCGTGGAAACTGCCTAACCCAACAGACTGACAGGAGTTTTTTTTTGAGGTTTAATAAAAAATATCTGCACGTGTGGTTGATACAAACCATGCGTGTATGATTTTTTTTGTTGTTGACTTGTGCCTTTCTTACTACGCTTTTTTTATCGTTGTTTAGTTTTTCTATAGAATGACCCGTTTTTGTTATTTCCTCAAAAAAATCGTATCTTTGCAAGACCAAACCACCACTTTCCGATGTGTAAAAAGGCGAAGATACTGTTGTGCTTGCTGATAGCTGTTGTTACGTATGCGGCTCATGCCCAGCGTATTGAGACTGCCCCCACACCTTTGGGCTGTACCACCGAAGCAAGCCACGGCCGTCTTGCCCTGCGCTGCCACGGCCTATCGCTCACCGCCGACAGCCTTGCAAAAGACACCCCCACAACCTTTTACGCCTTTCCGCTCCAC
>CALGGY010000044.1 GCA_937915785.1 uncultured Bacteroidales bacterium | reverse complement strand
ACTTTTCTTCTTCTTTATTTTCTGCAACATTCACTTCAATATCTTCTATTTCGCCCATGGTTTGTTGGACTAATTCAACTTCGTCCTGGTCGTAACTTTTAATATTGAATGCCAACAACACGATAGCTAAAGTAGCCACCAAACCTATTTCAAAATACAAACCTTTCTTTTTTTCAAGGTCGGCTTTTGGTGATTTTTTTGTTTCCATCTTGTTGGTATTTAATGGTTTATACTTGTTTTTTGTCGAAAAAACGGTGTCCGTTTCGTTTTGCTAAAATACTACTTTTTTTTCAAATGGGACTGTTTTAGTTTTCTTTTTTGTTATTAAAAAATGTTAATTGTCTAAAATTCAGTTTTGTGGGAGATGTCGTATTATCATTGCTTTCGAAGTGCTGTTTGTTACACGAAAAAGGTCGTCCATGCGCATGTCCACAATCCATATTATTTGACCGTTGGCGTTGCAGAGCAGCCATTTTTCGTTTTTTTCGAACAGTGAAAGGTGCTGGTCCTTGAAAAAATCGCTTACTTTGCGTGTGTTTTTCATGCCAAAGGGTTTGAAACGGTCGCCAGTGTGCCATTTGCGCAGCACAAGCGGGAATTGTAGTTTCGAGGCGTCGACTATTATTGTGCTGTTGTTGGTTTGAAGGTTGGTTATAGTGTTGGCTTCTGCCGGTTCGAAAGTTATGTGCAGGGGTTGGGATACCGACAGGGTGTTTTCTTCCACAGCAAATTGGGAGGTGAATTGGGCGGTTGTCAGTGGTTTTATTATTATCTTGTCACGGTCGATGAGCAGGGTGTGAGTAGTGGTGTGGAATTGTTTGCCGGTATTGTTGAGTGCGTTGGCTATTTCGGTTACAGTGTGTGCGTTGAATCCGAATTGTCGCAGCATTTCGAAAAGGTATGTCGTGCGTGGGTTCAGTTGCCCTATGTCGTCCTTGCTGAGTTCTATTTGCTCTGGCTTGTGGACTAAGAGTTGTTTTTTTTGTTCTATGGCTTGGTTGTATATTTGTTCGGCGCTGGCTATGTTTGCCATGTTGCGTGTCATGGTTTGTTCTATTTGTGGCGATATTTCTTTCAGCAGCGGTATCAGGTTGTGGCGTATTTTGTTGCGCAGAATGGTGGTGTCGTTGTTGGTGTAGTCCTCGTGGAAAGGCAGGTTGTGCTGAGCCGCATAATTGCTGATTTCTTGTCGCGAGAAGGGTAGTAAGGGGCGTATGATGTTTTTGTTTTTCTGACGTATTCCGTGCAGTCCGGTGATGCCTGTGCCACGGACGAGGTTGATGAAAAATGTTTCTATTGCGTCGTTGTTGTGGTGTGCCGTGGCTATGTATCGATAGCCGTTTTGGGTGGCTGTGGTGGCAAAAAAGTCGTAGCGCAGTTTGCGGGCTGCCTCTTCTATCGACAGTCTGTGTTGTTTGGCGTATTCTGTGGTGTTGAACGATATGCAGTGAATGTCGGTGTGGTATTGTTCTGCCATGTGGCGCACAAGGATTTCGTCGGCGTCGGCGTCGGCGCCTCTAAGGTTGAAATTGCAGTGTGCTATTGCGAAAGCGTAGCCAGCCTGGAGGAACAGGTGCGTCATCACCACCGAATCCACGCCTCCGCTTACGGCGAGCAGTATTTTGTCGTCGGAGCTGAATAGCCGCGTTTTCTGTATATGTTCTACAAAGCGTTGCAGCATTGGGTTGGTGGGCATGTTGTGTTTTTTTTTTAAAAAAAGGCGGACAAAGGGTTGTCCGCCTTTCTATAGTTATTTTTATTTTTGGAATATCATTTTCCTCATCAGCCGTTGTCCGTAGAATTCGATGCCGTAGAAATAGGTGCCGCCCGGCAGGTTGCCTTTGTCGAGGGTGATGCTGTTTTTGCCTTGGGCAAAAGAGCCTGTTGTTTGGTAAACCATTTCGCCCAGTGTGTTGATTACAAAGAACCGCACTTCGCCGCTATGTGGCAGCACGAAACTAATTTCGGTGTTTTCGACGAACGGGTTAGGCCAGTTTTGTAGCAGTTGCAGCTCGTTGTTGTCGGCGGAGGGCAGTCCCACGTAGTTCCAGCGTTCCACAAGGGTGGTCTGGTTGTTGTTGGGGTTGTTGTCGTAGGCTATGGTTACCGTAGCCGAGCCAATGTATTGGTGGTTGTTGCTTTTTGGTACCTGGCTGTTCATTTCGAGGTTGTAGCTCACGCCCGGGTACAGGTTGCGGTTTGTGGAGCCCGACACTGTGGTGCCGTTTATGGTGGCTGTGTAGGATATTGGTGTGGTGGTGATTAGGTTGCCTGCGTTTTTTACCTGTAGAAATACGCTACACGAGGTGTTTTCGTTTTCCTGAACCATCACTTTTACGGCTTCGAGGTCGGTGAAGGTGCTGCCGAACGATTGCGTGGTGTCGTTGCTGGCATCGCGGTCGTTTTCTATATGCAGGAAAGCTGTTACCGATATGTATGGCGACGGGCGCTGTGGCAGTTGTGCGCTGAACACGTGGTATCCGCGTTCAAGAGCCGGTATCACCGTTGTGCAGGTTTCTGTAACGGTGGTGGATGTGTCGTTGTCGAAGAAGTAGCCCACGGTGAAATTGTCGGCACGGCGTGCTCCGAGGTTGTCTATTGCCAGTTCCACGGTAACGTAGTTGTGGTCGTATTCGTTGAGGACTATTTCGGCGGCTTTGAGGTCCACTTGGTTTATCACTGCCGAGATGTGTCGTGTAAGGGTGTCGTTGTATATGTAGTCGTCGTTTGGCAGAGCGGTGAATATGTGTAATATGGAGTTGCCGAGCGGTGCGCGCATTTTGCGTTTGAAAGTGTAGTTGAAACTTTCGAGTGGTTGCAGTGCGTTTCCGGTAAGGGCTACAAAGTCGATGGTTTCGGTAACTGTTGTGGTGTTGAAGATGTAGGTTATGGGCAGTGTTGTGATGGGCTGGCTACCGAAGTTTTTCAGCCGTACGGCGATTGGCAGGCTGTCGTTTGGCACCACTGTTTCGGAGGGGGTGATTATGTTCACCAGACCGGCGTCGTTTTGCAGCGGTATCAGTCCGAAATCGGTACATACCGAGTCGTTGCTGGAGTAGATGTCGTCTTGTAGTATAGTGTATGCGCAGATGCTGAAGGTGTCGGGCATTGTGCGTTGTACCACAAACGGGGAGCTGGAGAAGCGGTAGATGGTTTGGCGGTCGGGAGCAAGTGTGCCGTGCCAAGTGACAATGTGTGGCAATGCCGAGCCTTCGGGGTGGTATGCTATCCTGATTTCGGTAAGGGTATCGTAGCCGAAATTGCGTATCACCACGCGAGGAGCGATGGTTTGTCCGAAACGTGGTTCGGTTGCTGCAAGCACAATGGTTGTGATGCCTGCGTCTATGGCGCGTTTGGCCCGACCAATTTCAAGGTCGTCGATGGCACATCCGTCGAATGAGCGTGTTTTGGGGTTGGCAAGCAGCACAAAGCGGAGCTGCACCTCTTGCGAGAAGTCGTTGCTCACTTTCGACAGCGGGTATTGGAATTGCACGTAGTTGTGAGTGCCGTTGAAGCCTTCGGTGGTGGTGTACCACGGCAGGGAGTCGTTTTCTTCGCCAAAGCGTACCCACCGCCCCAAGTAGTTGAGGTATTCCATGTACATGTAAGCTCCCGATGCGAAATGTGCTGCAAGATTGAACCGTATGGTGTCGGGTTTTATCTGTGCAATGTCGATTACCGGGGTGTACAAGTAGCTTATGTTGCCGTAGCCGGTGATTTCTATTGGCGAGATGGTGTCTGTAGCCCATGCCATGTTGCCTGATGTTGTGCCAGCGAAATGGTTTTTGTTGGGGGTACCCTTTTGCCACAAGTTGCGGTTGTACATGTTGGTGCCTTCGGGAGCGAAGAGCATGTCGCTGGCTTCGAAGTCGTCGTTGTAAATCAGCGTTACAACGTGGAACCGGTGGAAAGTGCGTGACACCGTGTTGTTGTAGTTGTCGCTGTCGCCGCGTACAAAGGCTTCGGCGGTGAACATGGTGGAGCCCACGGGGAAGTTGTAAGTTGGGAGTGATACGGTGGTAAGTTCGTTGGGGTGCAGCGTTCCGGTCCACAGGTAGTTGTTGCGTACAAGGCCGGAGTCGTTCTGGTACGAGTAGGCGATGTTTATGGTGTCAACATTGGTGCTGCCCATGTTGGTGAGTATCAGTTTGATTTGTTGTTGCGGCTGGTGGTGGTTTATGATGGAGTTGTCGGGGGAGGCGATTCTGAGAATGGCAATGTCGGTGTCGGGCCGTTCGGTGATGTTTACGAGGTAGTCTTGTATTTCGCCCGAAAGTATGTTTGTTACGCATGGGCTTGCGGCTCCCGATCCCATTTGTTCAAGAATGAGTCGCAGGCGTCGGTTGCCAAGTTTTGCGTTGCTGGGCACTCTCACCACGTGTTTTATTGTTTGTCGTGCTATTATGGTGTCGCTGAAGAGCTGTTCGCCGAGGTCCGAGAAATCGCCGTCGCGGTTCCAGTCGATATAGGCTGTTACAAAGCCTCTTGTTGTGGAGTCGTTTATTGCCTTGAAGTTTTCGCAGGTTATCATCATGGTGTCGCGCGAGTTGCGGTGCATCGTTATGGGTTCCATCATGGGGTTGTCGAAGTCTATGAGGTTCACGTATCGGCGTCCCATGGCAGGCATCGGGTTGTCGATGTTGGCAAATGTTACTCGCGATATGTCGAGCCCCGATGTGTCGGAAACGTTTGGTGTGCAGTATGTGTTGTCGGGCAGAGGCGCCACGATGATTTGTGCTGTGTCGTTGGCGCGTGTTATTTCGTTGGGCAGGTCGGTCCATGCCACCACGCTATAGTTGCCCGATCGTGTGGGGAAGTGTGGCAGGGTGGCGAATTTGTATATGTAGTCGCTTTGTGGCGCTATGGTGGCGGTGCAGGTTTCGCGTGCCAACTGAATGGTTGTGGAGTTGTATATAAGCTGGTAAACAACGGGAACCGAGGTGAGGGTTTGTGTGCCGTAGTTTTTTATGCGCACTTTCACCGTGTCGTAGTCCATGTACACTTGTGCTATGGGCTCTGTTATTTCGGCCACCGAGGCGTCGTATGGCACGGGGTTGTTCACAAACACATGTATTGGCGAGTAGTAGCTGGTGCATCCGGTGCTGCTTATCGATGCCAGGTAGAAAGTGGTGTCGCGGAACAGCAGGTTGGGGTGGCTGTAGGTGGTGGAGGTGTTGTAGTTTGTAGAGGCAAAGAAAGGAGCTGAATTAGAGTCGATGCTCCAGCGTATGGGGCGATTTTGGGCTTGCGAAGCGGTGAGTGTGGCAAGTGTGGCGTAGGGGATGGTTTGGTCGATGCCTATTGGTTTCGATGGGGTGTGTTTGGATGTTACGGCAACGGCGGATGTGGTGTCGTTGTTGGGTTTCAGGTCGTTTATCAGTTTAGCCCACGTGCGCACTGCCAGCCGCACGTCGGCAAGGGTGTCCCATGGATACATGTCGGCATTGTGCGAGAAAGTTATCTGTTTCGTTGCATTGGTGCCGAGCTGTTGCTGCATGCTGATGGTTTCGGTGAACGTAACGGGTATGTTGCTCAAGGTTATGCCTTGCGAGAGCAGTGTTATTTCGTAGCCTATCTCCATGGTGAAATTGGCTGGAATGGCTTTGCGTCCGACATTTTTCACCGTAACCCGTATTGGCACGTCGGACATGCGGCAGGCCGAGGTGGTAACATTAGTGCTTACAGCCTGCAGGTCGTATGCGGGATAGAGGCGGAAGCTGCCGGTGCGGCAGTTGTTTGTCGAATCCTCGTCGCCGGCCATGCTCAGGCAAACGGTTACGTTTTGGGTGTCTATCATGCCCAACGGCATATTGATGTATGTAGTGTCGTTGATATATTGTCCCATAGCTAATTGTGGTATGGTTTCGGTGGGGCTTATAAGCGATGGGTTGTTCACTATTTCGGCGTGCCATGTGATGTTTTGTTCGTTGTTGCGGCCGTTGTTGTAGAAACGGGCTATCACCATCAGGCGGTCGCTTTCCACGGGCTGGCTCGAAAGAACGGGGTATATGATGTTGTCCACCGAAATGTCGTGTTGCAGATGTGGTATTTCGTGAGCTCCCACGCAGGGACGTATGTTTTGGGGACGTGGGTTGCTGTCGATGTCCACAGTAACTTCGTTGGTGTATTGTCCGGTTTCCACAATGGTGGAGTAGGCAAGGTGCAGGTCGTCGGGTGATATGAAGAAAGGTTCCTGTTTGAACGAGTAGGCATCCTGAGCAGTGAATGCCCGCAGCGCTGTGGTGTCGGCGTGGTTGCCTTGCCAGTACACAAAAGTGGAGGTGGCGGTGTAGTAGTCGTTGTAGTTCGACGAGCCTATGGATTGCAGCGAGTCCACAAAGCAGGCATAGCCGCCGGTGAAGTTGGAGAATATGTTGTTCATCAGTTTTACGTTCTGGCTTCCAAAGGTTTCGAAACCGCGTGTTGCTTGTGCGTTGATGTTGCCGCCAATACGGGTGGTGTTGTAGTAGGCGTTCACGTAGTTGGAGTTTTCTATATGTATAGCCGACGAGGCGTTGTCGTACGAGAAAGAGGCTACTATGGACACCATGTTGTTGAACATACGTATTGGGTACTGCGAAGAGCCGTGGCTGTTGGCAATGTCGATGCCTTGGCGGATGGCGCTGGCGTCGCCGTTGCCTTTGAGCACCACTTGGTTGCGCTGCAGGTCGAAATCGCCTGAGTAGTTGCCTATCGATATGCCTTTCATGGAGCCGCTGACAGCTTTGGCGGAGCGCACTTGGTTGTGGGTTATGTCGATATTGTCGGAGTTTTGCAGGCAGATGCCTCCGGCAGAGAAGTTGTTGAAACGGTTGTCGCGTACGGTAAGGCCTTGTACGTGGGTTGCGCTGCTGTAGTCGTTAAGGGCGTAGTATCCGCCGTTGGAGCCGTTGTTGTACAGCGATATGTCTTGGCAGGTGCCCGTAATGCTTATGGCCGATGATGCGGGGTTGTTTGCCGATGGGTTGGAAACGATGCTGTCGTTGCCGAGATTTATTTTTCGGGAGCTGTACACCACCACGGCGTTGGCTTGCTGAGAGCCTGTTGCGGCAATGGTTATGCCTTCGATGTTGATATTGTTGGTGTTGTTCAGTTTCACCACGTAGTCGTCGTTGTTCGATGTGGCTGAATGGGTTAGTATCACATCCTGAGCATTGCCTGTAGAGGATTTGATTGTTATGGGTGTGGAGTCGCTCAATCCCGAAATTTGTGCAAGTTCTATCTGCTCGTTGTAAGTGCCGGGCAGGACCACCAGTGTTACGCTGTCGCAGATGCCGCAGCTGTTGAGGGCATCCACGGCGTCGGTGAGTGATGCAAAATATCCGCCGGTGCCTATGGTGCGTGGTGTTTTGTCGAAACAGAAAAGCATGCAGCTTTGCATGGTGTCGTTGGTGGCATAGCTGTCGCCAACGGTCGAAACTACGGCGTTTACGCAGTGGTTGCCGGGTCCGAACACGTAGTCGCCTACATATACTTCGGCGGTGTCGAGGTGGTTAAGCGTGCCCGCCCAGTTGTAGGTGGTGTAGTTGCCCGAATCCACGTTCCATGATATCGAGGCGTTTTGCAATGGCGATATGCCGAAGTTTTTGAGAATTATTTTCACCGGTTGAGATATTCCAGCGTTGTTGCCTGCGGTGGCCAAGTTTGCCACGCCAAGCAGGGCGGCGTCGGTGGTTGGCGGTGTGGTTACATTCACGTAGAAAGGTGTTTGGAGTCCGCGGCAGTTGTATGTGGCAAACCCGAAACGTATGTCGGGGCGGTGGTTGCTGCGTCCGTTCACGCTTGTGGCATTGGTTTGGTTGGTGGTGCTGCTGTGCGAGTATATGGCCGATATGTGGTTGGTGGTGGTGTAGGCCACGCTTGCACTTGACGCAGGCGACGAAACGGTGTAGCACACTTGTATTACCATGTTGGAAATGCCGTCCCAAACCAGAGGGGCGTTAAGTTTGTGTTCAATCCATCCGCGGTTGGCGTTGCTTATGGTGAGGTTGCTATGATATAACTGTATGGCCGGTTGCCACGAGTTGGTGGAAGAATACTCCGAAATGTTGGTTGTTCCCACCGAAATGGTGTAGTCGGAGAAAGTGGCGTTGCCCGAAAGGGTCCTTACGCTGTCGAGGTAGAAAGCTATGCTTGATATTGGTCTGTCGTGGTGGGGCAGGGCACGCAGCTCCTCGGCGGTGATAAGGTATTGCTCCTTTCGGTATTTGATGCCGCAGTGGTATGCCGAGGGGTAGCCCGCAAGGCTCGATGCCTCATTGTTTCCCAGTTGCACGCCGGTGGTTGTGGTGGATATTCCGGCGGCGTAGAAGGTGTCGTTCTGGTACATCAGCGGAGAGATGAACCTATAGCCGGTGTCGAGGGCAGTGCCGTATTTGTCGTACCATACAATGGTGTCGTTGTGGCTGTTGTCGAACACAGTACCCGACGAGCCGTAGGCCACTGTTTGCACCGATGGTGTTACAACGGGTTGTTGTGGAGTGTAGAACGAAGGTATTCTGATGCTCAGGGTGTCGTTGCTGCGGTCGGTGTCGCCCGAAACGGGAACCAGACGTGCCGTTATGGTGAATATTGTGTCGTTGCTATGGTTGCTTAGATCTGCCAAAGTGTTGAAAGTGTACGATACCGTTTGGTACGGACTTATCTGTTGCTGAACCGTTTCGGCGGCTTGGTATGGGTTGTTGCCCACGCGGTATTGCAGCTGTACGTTGTTGGCGGGGCTTGAACCCAAGTTGATGAGGGTGACGGTTACTGGTTCGTTGTACAGCGAGCAGCCCTCGTTTGGTACCGAAATGCTGGTGATGCCTATGTTTATAGGAGGCACGTTGGTTACATGTATGTTCACCGGGGTGCGATAGCCGGGGCAGCCGTTGTCGGGAACGAGCGAGATGTTGCTTTCCACTCTGCCCATTGTCATGCGGTTGGCGTTGTTGCACACTGTCCAGCCGTTGCCCGATGGGTCGGTGGGGTTGGTGCGGCGTATGCCGGCGCTGGTGTTTGTCATCGACACATATCCCGAGCAGATGCTGGATGGGATGTTAAGGCTTGTCCACACGCTTTGGCCTGTGATGTTGTTTATGGCCACGGCATCTACAATGCCTTTGCCGCGACGTTTGTAAATCAGTCCCAAGCGGGTGCTGTATTGTGGGCTGAGAGTGGAGCCGAAATGGCATGTTACCGAGTCATTTTGCGCTCCCGACGAATATTGCAGCACTACTGCCGAGTTGGGGTTGAGTGTTATGTTGGGGAAAACGTAGTGTTTGTTGTTTACAAGGGTGGTGGTGCTTACCGTAGAGAGGGTGTCGCCGCCAAGGCTTACGGGGTAGTTGCCCAGATTGGAAATCTCCACAGCAAAGGTGGTGGCGCTGCTCATCCAAGCGGGGTAGGGGTTGGTTACGCCGTCGCGGTCTTTGTATAGCTGCACTTCGGTAATGCGTATTTCGGGTTGTTCGTGGAAATGGGCCACATAAAAAGTGGTGTCGCGATACAGGCGTCCGGTGGTGTAGGAGCGTCCTTTGTGGAATGGCTCGGTGCCTATTGTGTTGTTTGCGTACCAATAAACGGAGTCGGAGGAGTTTATGTTTATGGTTTGGATGCTGGCATAGTTGTATGCAAGGTTGATGGTTGGCAGTTTGGGCAGTTGGTACAGTGCCAGCAGCTGTGCGTCGAGGGTGTCGTTGGAGTAGTCCACCTCTTGTGCAAAATTGGTCCAGAAACGGAATTGGAACACCGAGTCGTTGCCGTTGCTTTCGGGCGAGAGGTTGGCGGTGTTGGCAAAGGTGAAATGTATGGTGTCGCCGGGAGCTATGGCTCGTGTTATCCTTTCGGGAGCAGATGGCGTGCCGCCAGCCATTTGGAACTGTATGGTGGCGCTGTTGGCGGCCACGGTGCTAACGCCGGTGTTGGTTATAACCACTTTGAAATGTTCGGCGGTGGAGAGCGAACACGATGTTTCGGGGGCCAGCAGTTCGGTTATGCCGTAGTTGTAGTCCAGCGGTGGGAATTCGAAAGCTCCCATACATGGTGGGTTGGCACGTGTCTGCCCTTCGATGTCGGAGTTTGTTTCGGCGATGGCAATGCCTTTTCCCTGCAGGAAATGGGTGTAAGTACGCAGGTCGGCGGGATACGAGCCAAGGAATACCGGCGCAAGGGTGAGCGATGCGGTGTCGTGCGACACGTAGTTCTGCCAGTCGGCCCACAAGGTGGCAAGGCCGTTGTACTGGTTGAGCATGTACGAAACGGCGTTGTAGTAGTTGTTGTGATGTATAACATAGGTGGTATCCTGCAAGGGGTTGAAATTCAGGGTGTAGTTGCCCGTGCCGGTGGTAGAGGCAAATATGTTGTTTACAATCTGCACATCGGTAAATCTGCCCGTTCCGCCTATCGTTGCGGCGGATATGTTGGTACGGTTGGCAATGTCGAGGTTGATGGAGTTGTAAACGAAGCTTAGACGGTTGACGTCGGTTATCTCCACTGGCGAGTTGAAAATGCCGCTGGTGCTTGCCGATGCGGCCTCTATCATATTGTTTGCCACCAAGGCTTTTCTATTGGCTGAACCAACAACGGCGGTGATGTTGAGCCCGTAGGCGCCGTTGGAGGTGAAAATTCTGTTGCGGGTTATTAACGTTGTGTCGTAGCAGTGTGCCACCAAAACCACTGCCGAGGTGTTGGTTTGCGAGCTGTAGAAATAGTTGGAGTCAACAATGGGGGATGTCTGGTTTTCGAGGTGTAGGGCTGTGTTTTGGGGCATGTTGAAATAGGAGCTGCGCACCACGTTGCCTGCAGGACGGTTGACTGTGTCGGCGCCGGCCATCTGCAGTGCGGTAATGCCACCGCTGAAATAGCATCGGTCGATGGTGATGTGGCTCATGCCGTTGGTGTTCACAAGATTTGTGATGTTGGCTGTTGTGCTGTCGATAAACTGGCAGCGTTGCAGAGTGCAGTGGTGGCTGTTTTTCGAGAAACGCACCAATGCCGAGGTGCTGCCGGCGGCGCGGCGCGAGGTCTCGAAACGTATGCCGTCGAAGGTTACGTACTGCGAGCTGTCCATGTTAAGGGCACAGGCCTCATTGCTGGGGACACGTATTACAACCGAGTTGGTGTCGCCGTTGAGCGGGCGGAAGGTGATGCTGCTGTTTGCCGACACGCCTGCAACCGGCGGCATGATTATCTGCTGGTTGTAAATGCCGGGGGCCAGGTTCACCGTAAGGTTGCCGCCCACGCCGCAGCGGTAGAGGGCTTCAAGAAATTCGTCGATGGTGTTGTAGTGGGGGTTTGTGCCGCCTATCTGGCGGATTCCTGTCATGGGTCCGTTGCATGCTATCAGTGTGGCGGAGGCGGTGTCGTTGTATGGCTCGTGGTCGCGGTAGCGCTGTCCGGCCACGGTCATGGAGTCGGCGGTCCAGGCCGTGATATGTTTAAAGCCCGGCGTAAATGATTCGGTGCCCGTTACCTGTACCAATTCTGTAGACAGTCCGGCAATGGTGCCCGTCCAGTTGAAACTCTGCACTGGGTTGTTGTCCACCTTGAAATAGATGGTTGTTCCGTTTACGGGATTGGTGCCGTAGTTGCGCAGCCGCACAACAATAGGTGTTGGGGTGTTGGCCGGGGTTACGGTGGCAGGCGATGTTATGGAGTCGATGCCGAGGTCAAGTTTCAGCGGCCGGTTAAGTACCGAAGTGAAACGTATGTTGGGACGTTTGTCGCTTACGTTGCCTATTCCGATAAGGTTTATCAGGTTGCAGCCGTTGTAGTTCGACGAGGCGTTTGTGGTTATGTACAGCGAGCTTTTGTTCAGTGCTGTGGGGAACATTTTTATTTCGGTGGTGTTGGGGTCGAAGCTGTTGTCGTAGCATATCTGCACAAGGATGTCCTGTCCGGCGTAGTAGAATGTGTCGATGGGTATTTCGGTCCATGCGTTGGCTCCGGCCCGAAGTGTGATGTTGCCGCTGAAAACGGTGGACATTTCGTCGGTGCTGAAAGCGTTGGTGGTCGATGTTACGTGTGAAGTGTCCACATTCAGCATGCGGATGTTGAGGTTGTTTATTTGGCTGTTCCCACCCGACACTGTTTGGAAAGCCAGTTTGGTGATGGCTCCGTATGTGTATCCGGCGCTGAGCATGGTGGCGCGGTCGAACACATATTCCATGGCGGCGTCGGCTTTGTTAGGGAACGGGTGGTCGGACGAAGTCGATGTGGTGCCCGAGTACAGCGGTGTCTCTTGTTCCACCCCTCGCACGCAGCGGTATTTGGCGAAAGCCGATTCGTTGGAGGGGTAGGTTATGTAGTTTTGGTTGGATGACGAGTCTTTGGCCATTATGCGGTAGCTTACAAGGGTGTCGTATCCGCAGAAAGGGATATATCCATCGTAAATGGTTGAGCCGGAAACCTTGGTCATGGTGGTGCGGTATAGGGGCGAGGCACCAAGTTTGTACAAGATGTAGATGGAGTCGCTGTTCATGCCCTGCAGAGCGGATGTGGAGATGTCGGCGGAGATGAGCATGTCGCGGCTGTATGGTATTTCGGTGAGGGTGGGGTATGAAATCATGTGCAGCGATGGGGTGGTCATCGACGAGGCACTGGCTTTCACCACAATGTTGTCGATATACCAGCCTTCGTATTTCTCCACGTTGCTGTTGAGGAGCTGTGGCAGGCGGAAACGTATTATCAGTTTGCGGTTTTGTTGCGACACGCCGTTGAGCAGTCCGCTAAGCACGAAACGTTCTTTTCGCCACCATGAGTTTGTGGGAGTGGTGTTGTTGCCGGCGTCCCAAAGGCCGTTGTAACTCCAGTCGGAGAAGTATCCGTTGAGGTTGAAATCTGTGGAGCCGCCGCCCCATGTCATGTCGTATTGCGAGCCCTGCAGTTGGGTCCAGCCGCCGCTTGTGGTGGCCAGTTTCACCTCTATCATGCCTCCCGAGGGCGGGTTGATGCACGATTGTGAACGCACTTTGCATATATGCATGAACTCAAGGGTGGCATATTGCAGGTTGGGCTGGTCGCTGAGGTCTATGGTGTCGAGGATTATGATGGCCTCGTTGGTTGTGCTTTGGTCGAGGTGCAGCGAGCGCGCTCCGTCGGAAAACAATGCCGTGTCGGTGCCGGCAACCCCCGACAGTGTGTAGTTCACTGTTTCCGAAGGTTCGAAACTTTGTGTGTATCGTGTGTAAATCTGAGATTTTGCGGAAATGCTGAAAAACAATGCCGCCACGGCAGTTATTATTACACGCTTTTTCATATTGTATATGTGGTTTTATCTTTCTGTTTTACAATGTTTTAGCGTTGCCACCCAAAACGTTTCCCACGTTTTTTCGGCAACATACAAATAACCTGCAAAGATAATGTTTTTTTTGCAATTTTACAAATTTGGCCTGTTTTTGTTGCTTTCTGTCGTTTTTGTGTTTGTGTTGTGCCGGCATTATTTGCCGTTAGGCGGAAAAGTTGTATTTTTGCGGACTTGAATTTTTAAAATAGCAGTTGTTATAAAACAGCGGATAAAGCGGATACTTGACCGTTGGACGTCGATGAGCCTTGTGGTTCGCATATTGTGCGGACTGGCGGTGGGCGTTTTTCTTGGTCTGGTGGCGCCCGGGCTTTCGTGCATTGGCATATTGGGCAGGATGTTTGTGAGTGCCCTCAAGGGGATAGCTCCGGTGCTGGTGGTGGTGCTGGTGGTGTCGTCGATAGCCAAGGCCCAGTTTGTCGATGAAGTGCAAACCGTAACGGTTTGCGATGTCACGTTCAGGATGCAGTTGGTGGAAGGCGGTGAGTTCATGATGGGCATCGACGGCGTGTGGAACCGTGGCGGCAAGTTCTGTTTGGTTTACGACCGTGGCGTCTGCCGTCCCGAATATGCCAGCAATGCCGTCGGCCTGCGCTTGGTGTTGGTGAAATGACATTTGCCGCAATTTGCGAAAGCGGCGTGTTAGGAAAAATTGAGGCGGCTTGAGGCGGCGACGGAGGAAGGGTATGGGAAATTGAAATAGCAAAAGGATATATTTACGACATTTCCCCGCACGAAACTCGGAATCGGGGCGAGTTGGGGGCGGGGAAATTACATCAATTCTTGCCGTATGGTGCTGGCGATTCGGCGGCGAGATTGTTGGTTGAGGAATGTCCAACACCAATATTGTAAGCGTTATCAGTGTAGAGTTGTTGGGCTGTTTCTAAATAATCCACAAACTCATGTATGGCGTATGGACGAATTTTCCTTTCGCCATTTGACTGATAACTAACAAATTGTATTTGTCTTACGCTGTCACTAAATATTGACGGTGCGACAAATACGCATTGAGCCTTTCTATCTCGCTGAAAGTCCGTCAGATGTCGTTCAATGGGCCATACTTCCATTATTGTTTGCTGTCGCCCGGTAGCCATTGTTACTTCTACCAAAATTCCTTTTTGTTGTTCATAACATTCAATATCGCCTTTGTTACCGCCAGCCGTAGAAGTTGGCAAACCTTCGTCATCGCAACTATAATTTGGCAAAACCCGAACATTAGGAATTTGGGATTTTATTGCCAACGCTGTCAGAAATTCCAATCGTGTAGGAGCCGCAATAAACTTCAAAACCGCATCTTTGCTTGCCCCTCCTGATGCCAATATTGCCAATTCTTTTTTGATAGTATCCCAAGCATACTGATTGAGCCAATTTGTCAGCAATTGTTCAGCATTGGTTGTTGTTACTGGCTTTGCCTTTATCTCTATTAAGTTTTTGTCAAGTGAAGCAATATGGTTAAAATATGCAATTTCGCTTGTAAAATGTTTATAATTAGAATATTGACGTATTACATACTCAACTTTATCCAACTCGTTTTTGTTTATATCGATAAAACGTCCCGCTCCTCGCAGAGAAATCAAACCAGTGATGCGCATTTTTCGGATAAACTCATCGACATAATCAACCATTATTGACTGAGGGTCGAACTTTTTGTACTGCCCTTCCATTATCTCATTGATACAAATATCGATAATCGTCTCATCTGAAGGATTATAGCCCCAAAGTTTTCTCAATTCTACAATTCTATTATACAAGTCTTTTGCGTTGTTATCCTTCCAAAAAATCAACAATGGCAATTCCTTACGCGAGATTCCTGCCCCATTTTGTTTCGGGTCGGTGTTGAGCAACTTTATCGTTTGCAATAGCAAAATCAAAGGAATATTGTCGTTGAGCACCCGAACAAACGGATTTTTGCGCTGCGATTTTGCCATTGCTTGCAGAAATACTTGTTGCTCATATTCGGAATTGACTATTTCGTATTGTATCTCTTCCCCACTGACATTCACCTCTATCGACTTCAAAAGATGTTCGCCCAACTCAGAAATAACAATAGGCTTTTGTGGTGTGAAATATGCTAACCCTAACTCTTTTGTCAGGTCGTAAATTGTTGCAAATCTTGACGGAAAACCCCAACCAAAGCCTGCCTCTTTGTGTTTTTGAGGATTGTTTTGAAGCATAAACAAAACTTCTTCGTCATTCAAAATATACTCGCTGAAAACGCCATTTGGCGTAGTTGACCATTTCTGCTTAATTGATTTGCTTTTTTTTGTTGGACGATATAAGCCATAACGGATTGTTTCGCCAAATATTTTTGTAGCCAAATCGTCGTCCAAAGTCTGTCCACTGAATTTTGCGAGAACAAATAGCATAAATTTCAAACGTTCTGGGTTGCGCATTGTTGTTGTATAAAGCAATGGTTTATATTTTAATCGTGGCATAGTCAATAATTTGTTATTAATACTTCGGTGAATGTTTTTGTCGTATTGTCGTGGTAACTGATATAGTTACTCTTGATTGGGTGAGAATGATATTGTTGCGACCATTCGAGAAAGATTTCATTTACTTTACCCTTGTAGTGCGTAACATTAGAAATAGCAAAGCGGATATTGTTGTCATTCAGTCTGTTAAGTAAATTGAGCAACCGAATCTCTGTCTCATCGTTCCAATATTTATTGTACTCGCTGAATGTTATCAAATATGGTGGGTCAAGATATATCAAGTCGTTTGGACCCAAATATATTTCATCTATAAATTGCTCAAAATCAAAGTTGTACCACCTTGGCAGTTTTGTAATTACCAGATTAAAATAGTCGTTTAGAGCATTTATGGTATTCTGATTCATATCCACATTGCCAACAGGCAGATTGAAATTGCCTTGTTTGTTGAATCGAATCATTCGGTTGAAGCCATATATGAGCAACACATAGAGAATAAAGACATCTCGGCTGGTCGATTTATTGTAGTCGTCTCGTAATTTTTCGTAGCCAGCCTTATTGAATCTTGCGTAGAATGTCTTTACAAACTCTTTTTTCAGTTCATTGGGTACAATGTCTTTTTTGTATGAACAAGACAATCCGTATCGTTCAACCAAAGCGTCAACTTTACTGAAAAAATCATCGGTATTTGTCGCATAATGGCAGAGCATCTGATGAATTGCGATGATATTTGAATCCAAATCGTTGAGCAGAAACTCTTTAGCATCTACATTCATAAATACAGAACCTCCACCAACAAACGGCTCCACAAATCGTTGAATGTTATTGGGGAAATGGTTCTTTATCTCTCTGATTAACTTATACTTATCGCCAACATAGAATAATGGCGAACGAACAACATTATTCTTCATCGACTTTAGTTATAAATAGAAGTTCTTTGTGATTGTCGAAATTGGTTTTTCCAGCATTGAAATACTGATGTGAATGCTCAAAAACCTTTGTTTCACCACGTTTCGACAGAATTTCGGTTATCTCTTCAAGAGTAATTTTGTTTCTCGATGAACTGCTTTTTGAGTGATAAGTATTGTTGTACGAAACGGCTATATATTTAGTATTCAGATGAGTAATTAAATCATCAAACGCTTTTGGCGCTCTCGATGAGCAATATTCGCTCATGTTTTCCTTTGCAGGTTTCATGGCAGCACCGCTTAATATCGGTTTGTTCCATTTTACCAAATTTTCATAAAGATGATAGAAACGGCTGTACTGCCTTGAGTTGTATGGTGGGTCGATGTAGAAAATGTCAGCAACTATCTCATTCGCAAGTTTATTGGAATCTTCTCGGTATATATCAGCTTTTTCAATAATCTGATAATTAATGAGATTAAGATTAAGAACCTGTGGTTTTATCTCTTTTTTTATGTATGCCTCATAATGTCCGAGAGTGTTGGCAATTTTATCAATGCTGTAAATTAGCGAGGCGAGCAAAACGCAATACTCTTTCTCCGACAACGACTCTTTTTGGGATTCTATCTCATCACGTATGTAACCAATCTTCTTAGCCGTCTGATAATCAAAGAATTTATTCCCGTAGTTATCTGAAAAATAATTGTCTGGTAACTTTTCCGAATTTAATTGATTGAAGGTATCAATGTAAGACACCAACTTTGCATCATCTACACTGCCAACACCATAGAAAGCCTTGTAGATGATATTGTTTGAATAAAGAAAGTCGTTGATAATGACTTTGTTGTACCTCTTTATCGCTATATCTGAAATAATTGCAGTGCCAGCAAATATGTCGCAAAAACTATTGGCATTGTTGGTTTCTGCATCAATTGTCTGCATAATCCAATCGGCAAGTTTTGCTTTACAACCTATGTATCGTCTCTTGCCTATGGTTGTTCGTTGTGAATTGCCCATTTGCGCTATACGTTTTATGGCGTTTGGCTTACCCCCTTCAGCTTACGGGCAATTTCTTTGGCCATAAAAGAAGCGTGGACTTTGTCTTATCCACGCTTCGAGGCCCTGAGAATTGCCCGTATTGATTGATAAGTCGCGTCCACGCAAAGCGCAGACGTTCGCATACTTATTCACAATCAATACTTTTGAAATTTCTCAGGTTTCGAAGCAGCGCTGAATAATTAGCAAACGCTATGGTTTATAATATGTTAGTTTCTTTTTTCTTTCCTCTAATTCTATGTGTTTGTTTAACATTATTTTGCCGAATAATAAAGGCTGTTCAAAAAAGTAAACACGACCTCCAATCGGCTCTGCAAAATTACTATTTTTTTCTAAAACAACAAAATAAATGTCGCAAATGGCATTTTGGACACGCTTAACTGTGCCAACCCTACTTCTATTGAGCTTTGTTTTTATTCGAAATAAAAAGTTTTTTTTATTTGAAATAAAAACGTATATTTGCAAAATAGATGAACTAACGACAATAATATGAAATACACTGATTTGGAAAATGTTACAAATTCTCAAAGAGAGAGAATAAGTACAAATACCGGTATGGAGCGATCTTTTGTTTCCTCTGTAGAGACTCCAATGGAAGGGTTTGCAACCATTATATCAGGAATACGTCGCTGTGGAAAAAGCACACTTATGGGGCAAGTTATAGAACGCACTAAAGAACCGTGTCTTTATATCAATTTTGACACTCCGCGCATGTCAGGTTTTACTCCATCAGATTTTGTGTTGTTGGACCAATTGTCGGATAAAACTGGTGCACAGATATTGTTTTTTGACGAGATACAATTTGTACAAGGCTGGGAAAGTTATGTGCGAAGCGCTTTGGACCGAGGACAACGTGTGATTATCACAGGGTCCAATGCATCACTTCTCAGCCGTGAATTAGGCACTCGCCTCACAGGTCGGCATATCACCAAAGAATTGTTTCCATTCTCGTTTATGGAATATTGCCGTTTCCGAAGCATAATGCCTTCGGCGGATGCCAGTGCCAAATACCTCAATGTTGGAGGGTTTCCTCAGTTTCTAAAATTTGGCGACGAAGAAATACTAGCATCTCTGCTCAACGACATCCTGTTCCGTGACATATCCGTTCGATATGGAGTAAAAGATGTGTCGGCATTGCAGGAACTCACTTATTATTTGATTACAAATGTAGGTAACCTCGTATCCGCTAATAAACTGACACAGTCTGTGCACGTAAAAACAGCCAAAACTATTCTTGAATACTTCTCGTATTTGTCACAAACATACTTGCTATCTTTTGTGCCTCGTTATTCGTATTCTGCCAAAGCACAGATGGTAAGCCCCAGAAAAGTGTATTGTGTTGACAACGGATTGCATTCTGCTGTAACCACATCGGTTTTGAGAGATATTGGGCGAAAGCTGGAAAACATGGTGTTTTGCGAATTGCGCCGCCGGTGGAGACAGATATTCTATTATAATAACAATGGCCACGAGTGCGACTTTTTGATATGCGAAAAGAATCGGCCAACAAAAGCCATACAAGTTTGTTACCAGCTTGCTCACGACAACGAAACCAGAGAACTTGATGGATTGCTAACGGCGATGAAAGACTTTAATATTAACGACGGTATAATACTCACTTTCGACCAAAGCGATATTATTGTCGAGGATGGCAAAACCATTTCTGTAACTCCCGTATGGGATTGGGCGTCAAACTTAATCTAATTTAATAGTGTCTCCAATGCCCAGCCATCCTTTTTTTTGGCAAAAATAAGGAATTGGTTCCGTAAATTTGTGGGATTGGAAAGTGTTTGCACCAAAAAAAGTGCAGTTTTGTAACAAAACTGCACTTTTTTTGGTGCGGAGGGGATAGTTGTCTTTTCCCGAACATAGTGCGACTTCATCCAATATGTCGGTGTCACACAATCTCAACAACTACAGGGGACTTCTAATTAAAACTGTTTGAATAACAGTGTTTTGTAATTAAAAAACACTTGAAAAGTGTACCTAAAATCACTAATTCGCACAAAGTGCTGGTGTTGAAAACTTTGTGCATAACTAAACAGCTTAAATCGTTGTCAATCAAATAATTATTCGTATTTTTGCATTATATTTGATACGGATATGGAACTCAAAAAGCAAGAATACAAAACGCAAGGCAATATGGGCTTGTTTGAC
>CALGGY010000043.1 GCA_937915785.1 uncultured Bacteroidales bacterium | reverse complement strand
GGCGTTTGGTGGCAAGCCGCTGCGGGTTCATATCTATATAACGGATAGTGGCAGGTAGTTGGCGGCGTTGCCCCATCGGGTGCACGAAAGGCATCTCGGTGAAAATCTTTTCTTGAAAGGTTTGCCGAATGGAGCTTTCTTGGGAGTTTTGCCGAATAGTATTCGGCGTAATAGAAGAAAGGGGCGAAGCGGGAACAAAAGCAAGGGGCGAAACGCCATATATCTCTCTGCCGGCTTTCTTCACGCCCTGCCAGAAGCCTCGCACAACCGTCATTATACCCTTCTGCATTCTTGTTCTCACATACCACACCGCATGCAGGTGGTCGGGCATCAAGCAATAATGCAATACCTGTATTTCCGGATATCGGATGGGAATTTGGCGCAAGCAGCCCAACACCGCACGCCCTAATGCCGTTGCTTCCACCCTTGCCTGGGTGGGGTCGTTGTTGGGGATGTGGAGCGTGCCGAGCAACGCCTCACGCGAGGGGATGGTCAGCGTGATGTGGTACAGCCCGGCGCCTTTCCAAGCCTGGCCCGGCTCCTGCCATTGCCATGTGTCGTGAGCGGTGGACATAAAGCTTTATGCCTGTTCTATCAGTCTGATTTCCTCTTCCGTCAAATCGTATAATTGATACACCAATTGGTCGATGGCTTTTTCCTCGGCGGCGGTGTCGGCTTGCGCATCCTGACGCTTCTTCGCAAGAATGGTGTCTACCAAAGTTGTAATACTTCTACGCTGGTTAGAGTCTGATTTTGGAATAGGCAATTGTTTTATATTCTCTAAAATTATACGCTGAAATGTTTGCTTGTCTCCTGATGCTTTTGAATAGATGAAGTCATATAACTTGGAGTTGAGAAGACCCAACACATATTTGAGAAACGCAACATCATCATTTTCTAATGCCAAATTGTATATAGATTGCAAGGTAATACAGCCTTCTATGTCGAGTGTAGCATTGATGCATGTGCCTAATTGCCGGATTAGCAACTTTGGTTTAGCATAATTTGATTTACACACATTGCTTTTATCTATAAAGCGAGACCAATCAACAGGTTCGTATCTATGCACATTGTCACCTGCTAATAAGGGCAAAGTATTTCGGCTTTGAGTCTCGCTGATTGCAGTGGAACGCCTACCCATTTCCTCACCTCTCCACATTATCATAATAGACTGCAATCGTTCATTATCATTGATTTTGAACATCAGTGAGTTCTCAATATCCGATGAAAAATTTACCTTATAATTTTCTGTTCTATCAACAATGCTCTTTTTTATCTCCACACTCTCTGCTACATCGTTCTTCCAATTTCTCACATTATCTGCTTTAACATATATAAAGGAATAATCCGGGAGTATGTTGTTTTTGAACACATAGATTACACTTGCAACATTTGCACTTTCAAATACCTTGTTGAGATGTACCCAGTTGAGTATGGTATTATTACAGATAAGTAATTGTCTTGTAGTTGCAAAATTGCTCCTGCCTATTAAGGAATCCGGAACAATATACGAAGATACTGCATTAGGTTTTAATAGTTTTGATGCTAACTCTATAAAGAGTGCATATAGATCCATTTGATTGTTGGCTGTTACAAAATATTGTTTATACAATGCTTTATCTTCGCTTTTAAGTTCCTTTGAAGATACATACGGCGGATTGCCAATGACAATATCGAAGCCCTCTTTTGAGGGTCGTGAGAAAACATCGTGGAACCAAGTATGCCAAAGGAAGAATTGGCTGTTGGCAGACATATCAATATCACCAAAGTCAATATTGATACCCTGCTCGCTTAGTTCCTGCTTCACAATATCTGCGATGCCCTTTCTCAACTGCACCTTCTTATCATGCTCTGGGCAAGCGTAGTATTCTGCAAGTTTATCGCGTAGGTTCTTGCGATAAACATCCAACATGTTATCGAAGATAGTAATACCTTGTCCCGCACCTACCTTCTTTTCCGTCATCGTTGAAAGGTCGGCTCCCTTATACTGCTCCAGAAGGGAATTGCCCTGCATAATCTTGAAATCAAGGTTAGGCAGTGCCTCCGGCGACTTCTCGTCCACAATCAATGAGAGCCAGAAGCGCAGGCGGGCAATATCGACCGCACCGCGTTCTATGTCAACACCATAGATGTTATTCTGGATGATGTGACGTTTTATGTTGGCTGCATTTTCCACAATGTTTGGCTCAATAGCTGAACGACAGAAGAATAACTCACGCAGCAATCCCATTGGGAAGGCCCCGGAACCAATGGCTGGGTCGCATATCTTCACGTCAATGAGCTTTTGGTCTATCTCCTCCTTTAAACCACCAAGTACTTCCGCATCGTGGGTGGTGACGAACTGGCGAATACGCTCCTTGTCTTCTTCTTTCTGGTCTGTTTGCAGATAGGCTATCAGGCTTTCGCGGCACATATACTGCACAATCTCCTTCGGTGTGTAGAATGCGCCCTTGTCCTTGTTGTCCTCCAACAGGTTCTCAAAGATACGTCCCAACATTTCCGGGTCAACGCCTACTTCTGCATCGTTCGGGTCGTTCTCGTCGATGGTGAAGTTGTACTGCGAGAGCATCGTGAGCAGACTGTCAAAATAGCTGGCGGGGAAATGGACTGTTTTTTTGTCAAGGTCGTCGCGCTCAAACAGTCCTCCATTCAGATAGGGTATGCGGCATTTGCCGATGCCGTTAACCTCTGTGTCATAGAGGTCGCCCTTGTCTGAACGGTTGCGGTCCAAGCCTTCCGCAAACAAGTCTTCCAATATGTCGTCAAGGAAGTTCTCTTTCTGACGTTCTGTTGCATTCTTGAAAAGCTTCAGCATAAAGTCGCGGTCGCCCTCGCCCCACTGCTTGCCGGCAGGAACGCCAAGCCAGCCCTTCTTCTGGAGGAAGTGCAGGAACACAATGCGGCCAAGGAGTTTCTTCACATAGTCGCGAATGGGCTTTTCCTCACGGTCGCGAATCTTGTCTGCTGCCATACCGGTATGGTCAAAGTCCGTATCGATGAAGTCCTGGCGCATTCCATTGGCAGGGTCAACCATGTAATTGACAAAAGCCTCATACTGAGCTTTGTATTTTTCGAAGAACTCCTTTGAAAGGGCTTCAACATTGAACGCCTCTTCAATGTCTTTTATTTCAAGAGAAGCCCTTTTGTCGTATAGAGCCATGAAGTTGTCAGTTGCCGTGCGGCACGACTGGCCGGGACCAAGCAGGAACGTGTAGCGTTTGCTGTCGGTGGACTCTTCCTTGTTGCCACTTTTTCGGCAATAGGTGAATCGCCAGTCCCAACGAGTGTCGTCCTCATAATGGAACAGCATGAAGGCACAGGAGAACTGGTCCATGACAGCACGAATGAGCCGCTGTATGTTCACACGGTTGCGCTCCATCAAAACACGGTCGCTAACAGTCACGTCGAAAATCTGCAATGGCTCAACGCCCACATACATCATTCCGACTTGCTTGATGCTGCGTATTCCCGTGGCTTCTGCTAATTGTTTTCGTTCCGGCTGACTGTCCAAAAGTTCCGCCTCATAACCATCCTCAAAGTCATCTTCGCCGAAAATGGGGAAAATGACGTTTTTGAGGAACGAACTCCAGCCTTGATAACGGCTGCTCAGATACTCTTTTAATGACTCTTTATTCATTGGGTTGTTTCTTACTTGATAGTTCCTAATACTATTGATGCTTCGCCTTGCTTGCTTTCCACATGGGCAACGAGCTTGCCGATTTCCCGCTCCAGAATCTCGTCAATGTCTTGTTGCTCTATGGCAAACAGGCGTGACTCCCGCTCTTCTATTTCCTTGCCAATAGCCAATACCTTCTTGATAATATCGAAGCTGCCACGGTCAACCAATTTACGGGCATTTTTCAGCAAATCCTTGGATTGACGTGACAAGCCGGGCGTGCTGTTAATCTTCACCAACATCTCTTTGGCAGCTGTAGCCTTGTCGCCAGCCCTTGACTTGTTGATGCGGACAAAGTATTGGTTATAATTCTTAATGGCATCTGCCGACAGCTGCTGCCAGTTTTCTGGCAATGAAACACGTTTGGCGTTTTCATCCACACGCATATCTTCAAGCAGTTCAAGCAGGGAAATAATCTGGGCATTTCCTTCTGCATCTATCCTGATGGCAAGCCTTGCAGAGCGTGGAGCTTTTACGATGAAATATGCCGTGCCGCTTGCAGCCTGTGCCATCTGCCAGTCATCATAGGCTTGTTCTATTTGCAGATAACGTTCCGGGTGAGCTTCTTTGTATTGTTTCAACTCAAATACATACTTCTGCAAGGGCGATTCCTCGCCGTCAACGGCCTTGGCAATGTCGTAATGCACTACGCTTTCCTCTTCAGAGAATATTTTGCTGTCCTCGCCAAAAAGGACGTGGAAGGATTGCAACTTGGTATGCGCCTTGCGAACCAGCTGTATCTGTGCGTCACCTTGGGCACTTGGCATGAAGTTATAGACATAGACAAATGGCTCCTTACTGCCGATACGGTTTACACGGCCAATACGCTGCATCAGACGGGTGGAATTCCATGGCGTGTCATAGTTCAGAATGACATTGGCACGATGGAGGTTAACGCCTTCAGCAAGTACCTCTGTAGTGATGATGACGTTGTAGTCATCTTTCCATTCTCCTTCGTAATTGGCATCAAAGTTCTCTTCAATCGTGTGTTCCATCTCGTCACGATTGGCAGCAGTTATAACAAGTGCCTTGTAACCCTTTGCCTTCACCGCTCTTGCAAGCGATTGTACGGTATCGATGGCTTCCGAGAAGATGACCAGTTTCCCGGAAGTGTTCTTTTGTGGATTAAACAGTTCCGGCTTGAGGTTTTCCTTGAAGGCATCAAACTTCGGGTCCTGTGTGTTCCTTGCCCAGCGGTCATAAAGGTTGGAGATAAGGCGATAGTCCTCTTTCAGTTGAATGTAGTATTCCTCCTTGAAGTCTTTGCGCTGATATTCGGCATTCTGTCCTTTCTCGTTACGGCCTTGTTCCGTCAGTTTCTTTATCTTGGCCCTAATGTCTTCCACACAATCATTGAACGAAACACGCTTGCCACTTTTTTCAGTTTTTGCCTCGTAGTCGAGTTCTTTGTTCACATCAATTTGCGGGCAAACGAATATGGTGTCGTTCTCCCACATCTTAATCATGTTCTCTGTGTAACGACGCAGATTCAACAGAGATTGGGTGAAAGCCGTGAACGAACTTTCCAGACGCTTCACAAGAAGCATCTGCATGATGGTGGCAAGCTGCTTCGCCACGTCACTGACCCCACGGTTGCCTCGTCCTGTATGTTTCCTTTCGTTGGCAGGGTCGACAAAATATTCGATAGCACGATAACGGAAATACCTTAGCCACTCGTCAGTCTGAAGCTTTTCCTCTTCCGTAGGAGCAATGATAGTCATGGTGTCGGAGAAAAGCTGTGCCAACTCGTCGTCCATGATATAGTCAAGGTTGTTAGGCCCGACAATTTTCGGGAATACCAGACCTTGCGACTCCATATCATCTTTGTAATATTTCTCCACGTCTGTTCTTGTGCGTCGTTCCAGAATATCACTTAACACGCAGTCGCGCAACCGCTTTGAAACAGTATCCAGACGTTGCCTACGTTCATCTGTCGGAATATCATTGCTCCTGTCTATCAGCAGTTCATATTCTCGATTGACATCAGCAAAGAACTTTTCGATATTGCCGCTTTCAGCCTTCTTCAATGTGCTGTCGTTATGGTTGCGCTCAAAGAGGTAAATCTGATTCTTCAAGTCGTTTGGCCGGTTGTTTTGCGGTGTGGCAGAAAGAAGGCCAACGTATGGATAAACCCCTGTGTTAGAACCGATTTTCTGTATCAGGTCGTCAAGTGATTGGTACATCAATGTGGCACTGTTACGGAACTTATGGCTTTCGTCAATGACAATGAATCCATAATTTTTCTCTTGCAGCGTACCACCAAATTCGCCACTGTCGCCGCTGTCATCATCGTCATCTTCCCAACCTTCATCTTCGGCAACATTGCCGATGCGTCCAGTCGTGATGAAGTCTATGTATGGCGCAATCTTCTCGTCAGAGTCTTTGTCGAACATGGCAATGGTCTTCTTCCAACCCGACTGAATGGCTGGAGGTGTGATGACCAGCACTTTACGCTCCCGTCCATCATCTTCTGGCACAGACAAGAAACGCTTGATGATGAGCGCTCCTATAATCGTCTTGCCAAGACCAACCACATCGGCAAGCATAAAGCCGCCGTGTTCGTGCATGATGCCGATGCACCTCTTTACGGCTTCAATCTGGTAGTCCAATTTGTGGATGTTTGTTGGCAGATAGGTTTCAATCTGCTGTCCGAGCGATTTATCTACAATATCACCAAACTTGATTTGCAGCAGTTTGATATACAGCTCGTATGGGCTGAACGGCTCATCTTTAGCTTTCTTATCTTCCTCTACTTTCTTTGTTATAGGTGCTTGTTTCAAGACCTGCTCCAAAAACTCCTTGTTCCACGGCTCAGAGATGTTCCACTTCTCATCGAACCATTGAACATGGGTCTTGTGATTCGGTATAGGTGTCGTTGACAGCACCTTTGTTACGTCCGTTTCCAAATAATTGAGTTCGGCATTGCCTTGCAAACCTTTCTGCGTAAAGTTGGAACTGCCTATCAAGCCGTAGCCCTTGCCGGCATTCAGTCCATCAAATATGTAGCATTTGGAATGAAGGAATTGGGTTTCATCCTCTTCATTCTTTCGGAAGATGCGTATTTGAATCTTGGAATCATCACCCTCTGTACAGAAGTCCAAAAGAAGACGCACGGCATTCTCAAACTCTTCCTTCGGCTCCAACTCGCACAAATCTGTACGAATGAAATCGGCAGGATAGTTCATGTCTTTATACTTGGGGTTCCTGACCTGCGAAACATATACGTATGGGTCTTTGCCGATAAGGAAGAGCAGCCTAGTGTTTTCGCGTTGCAGGAAAGTTTTGATTTCGCCGGTCAGCAGAGCCAAACCAGGCAAGTCCCAATATCCGGTGGCAATGCGCACAGTGTCGATGTCGGGTTGCGAAAAACAATCTTTCAGCGTCTGCACCATTGAGAGCTGAAGGGTGGAATTGTCGATGAGGGTGTTGGTCATAATAATCTTAATGCACGTTAGTATATTCTTTGTATAGCGAGAAATAGCCCGATGCCCGGAGGAAACCCACCACGGCGTCAAGGTTCTTGATTTGTGGGTTGTTGGCCAACGTGCCCTCAAACTCTTTGATGAGGGTGTTCCCGTTCCGGTTGGTGAATAAGTTCGCGCTCATGACGTGTCTCGGTTATATTATCTTTCGGTCTTACTTTGTTTTATGTTGTTTTCGCTGTTTTTACGTGTGCAAATATACGATTTTTGTTGAATTAATGAGCAGTGAACTGTGAGCAGTGTTGGAAGTGGAACCGTACATTGTTCATCGTACATCGTCCATTGTCAATTTCGAACTCTCACTTCTAAATCCTCACTCCTAATTCTAAATCCTTAACTCTTAATTATTAATGACTAATTCAATTCAGCCCCCGGTCCCAGTCCTTGTAGATAACGTCGTAGCCTTGTGCGCGTACCATGGCTTCCATCTGCTGTGGCGTGCGGTCGTCGTTGATGTGGAACTGTTCCAGATTGGTGTTTGGGTGGGCATATCCGCCCGGGTCGGTCTTGGAGCCTGCGCTTATCGACGTAACGCCGAGGGTTACAAAATGGTCGCGCATGTTGGGCGTTTCGCGGGTGGACATGGCTATTTCCACGTCGTGGTCGAAAATGCGGAAGGCCCACAGCGTTTGCGCAAACTGCCTTTCGCTCATCAAAAACGACGGCTGGTAGCCTCCGGCGGCGGGACGCATCCTCGGAAACGACACGCAATATTTCTGCTGCCAGTAGTTTTTGGTCATAAACCTCAGATGCATAGCCAGAAACACCATCTCGGTGCGCCACTCCTCAAGACCTATCAGCGCTCCCATGCCTATTTTGTGCAGTTCGGCCTGCGCGGCGCGCTCGGGGGTGCCCAGACGCCAGCGGTAGTTCGATTTCATGCCCTTGGGGTGATACACCTTGTATCGCTTTTCGTTGAACGTCTCCTGATACACGTACAGGGTGTTGGCCCCCGCCTTGGCCATGCGTTCGTATTCGGCCACTTTCATGGGATACACCTCCAAATTGATGGCCGAAAAATGCGGACGGCACAAATTTATGGCATGTTCGATGTAGTCGGCGCCCACATAGCGCGGATATTCGCCGGTAAGCAGCAAAACATTGTCGTAGCCCATGCCTTTGATAACGGCAATCTCATCCATTATCTCGCTGTCGGTCAGGGTTTTGCGGGCAATTTCGTTGTTGTGGTTAAAACCGCAGTAAATGCAGTGGTTGCTGCAGGCGTTGCTCAGGTACATTGGTATGTAAAATTGCATCACCTTGCCGAAACGTTTCTGCGTAAGGCTGCGGCTCATCACCGCCATGGTTTCGAGGTAAGGCTCGGCGGCGGGCGAGATAAGGGCTTTGAAATCTTCGAGCGAAAGCGCCTCTTTGCTCAGGGCCCGCTGCACGTCGCGGTCGGTTTTGGAGTAGATGGACCGGGTTACCTCGTCCCAGTTCAGATCCTTGATAGTATCGTAGAATTCCATTTTATTAACAATCAGAACATTAAGAACAACTAAAAAAACAAAAAAACAAATATTGCAATTCTTTTAGTGTTTTTCGTTGTTTTAAATCATTACAAATAAATTGTTGCTTTGTTGTTCATTGGTTTCATTCCACTTTGCCTTTGTCGGACACTTCGCGTGATATGCGCATGGCGCAGAAGTTGGGTCCGCACATGGTGCAGAAGGGGGTGTTTTTGATACGTTCGGCTCCGAAATACTCCATAGCCCTTTCGGGATCGATGGACAGGTTGAACTGGTCGTTCCAGCGGAAATCGAAACGTGCCTTGCTCAGGGCGTTGTCGCGTTCCATGGCTGCGGGGTGCCCTTTGGCGATGTCGGCGGCGTGGGCGGCAATCTTGTATGCCATAATGCCATTGCGCACATCCTCCTTGTCGGGAAGGCTAAGATGCTCTTTTGGAGTAACATAGCACAGCATGGCGGTACCCATCCAGCCTATCATGGCGGCGCCTATGGCCGAGGTGATGTGGTCGTAGCCGGGGGCTATGTCGGTGGTAAGGGGACCGAGGGTGTAGAACGGGGCGGAGTGGCACCACTCTATCTGGAGTTCCATGTTTTCCTTGATTTTGTGCATGGGCACATGTCCGGGACCTTCGATAAGCACCTGCACGTCCTTTTGCCAAGCGCGGGTACAGAGCTCGCCCATGGTTTTGAGCTCGCCGAACTGGGCGCGGTCGTTGGCGTCGTGTATGCTTCCGGGGCGCAGTCCGTCGCCTATCGAAACAGCCACATCGTACTGTGCCAGAATGTCGCAGATGTCGTCCCAATGGGTGTAGAGGAAATTCTCCTCGCCGTGGTCTTTCATCCATTTGGCCATGATGGAGCCCCCGCGCGACACTATGCCAGTGAGACGCTCGGCGGCGTAAGGCAGATGTTCGAGCAACAGTCCGGCATGTATGGTGAAATAGTCCACGCCCTGCTCGCACTGCTCTATCAGCGTGTCGCGATACATTTCCCAAGTGAGCTCTTCGGCGCGGCCGTTCACTTTCTCAAGAGCCTGATAGATAGGCACCGAGCCCATAGGCACCGGACAGTTGCGTATAATCCACTCGCGGGTTTGGTGTATGTGTGTGCCGGTGGAGAGGTCCATCAGGGTGTCGCCGCCCCATCGCGACGACCACACGCTTTTCTCCACTTCTTTCTCGATGTCGGAGCCGAGGGCGGAGTTGCCTATGTTGGTGTTTATCTTAACAAGGAATTTGGAACCGATAATCATGGGTTCGGCTTCGGGGTGGTTGGGGTTGCAGGGCAGTGTGGCGCGTCCGGCGGCAATTTCGTCGCGCACAAACTCGGCGGTGATGTACGAGTCGCCACCCTTGCGGCCCATGTTCTCGCGTATGGCCACGTACTCCATCTCAGGCGTGATGATGCCCTGCTTGGCCAGAGCCATCTGCGTAAACGGTTTGCCTTTCAGGGCACGTTTGGGCAGGTTCACCACCGGAAAGGTGAAAGGCTTCAGCGACTCGTCGGCCAGCTGGCGGTTGGTGTATTCCGACGAGAAAGCCGCGAGCTGCTCCACGTTGTCGTCGGTGCGGTGCCACTCTTCGCGCAGGCGCGGCAGGCCTTTGCGGATGTCTATCTCCACGGCGGGGTCGGTGAAAACTCCGCTGGTGTCGTACAGGTTGATGCTGCCGTTGGGTATCCGTTTGCCGTCAATTACGGTGTCGGTGAGCTGCACACGGCGCATTCCCACTTTTATCGGAAAACGATCCGATTCCACATATATCTTTTCCGAATTGCGGAAAGATGCACATATATCTTTGTTGTCGTTCATCGTATTTTTTTATTTTATAACATCGGAAGACACGAACAAAACGGAAGTTTTGCCCTTTTAGTATTTTTCGATGCTGAAACTCATTTTATTCAAACAGCTTTCTTGTTTTTAATAATTTACATTGTCTCAGAACTAATCTTCCAAAAATTGTATCATACCTATTTTAACATTTTGGGGAACAATACGTTCTTTTTTACATTTTGTCGATTTTCTGCTGTTCTTCGTCAAGGAAGGCAGTGAGCGGCGACGATGCCACGGCAAAATGGCTAATCTGTCCCAGTCCGGCAAGGTAAGCCTTGTGTCCGGCCTCGATGGCAAGGGCAAAGGCTTGCGCCATCTGTGCTGGATTGTCGGCAATGGCAATGGCTGTGTTGATAAGGCATGCGTCGGCGCCCATCTCCATGGCGAGTGCGGCGTGCGAGGGAGCGCCAATGCCGGCGTCGATAACCACCGGAACGTTGCTCTGCTCGATGATAATCTGCAGCATATCCTCGTTTTTGATGCCTTTGTTGGTTCCGATAGGGGCTGCCAAGGGCATAACGGTGGCGGCTCCGGCCTCCTCGAGGTGCTTGCAGGCCACGGGGTCGGCTTGGATATAAGGAAGCACCACAAAACCCTCTTTCACAAGCATTTCGGTGGCACGTATGGTTTCCCGCACGTCGGGCAGCAGATATTTGGGGTCGGGATGTATCTCCAGCTTAATCCAGTTGGTGCCGGTGGCAATGCGGCTCATTTTGGCGGCAAACACAGCCTCTTCGGCATTGCGCACACCCGATGTGTTGGGCAGCAGCTGAATTTCTTTGGGAATGAACGACAGCACGTCCTCGTTGGCGCTGTCCTCGGTGTTGAGACGCTTGAGGGCAGTTGTAACCATTTGACTGCCAGAGGCTTCGATAGCCTCCTTCATTACTTGGTTGGAGGGGAACTTGCCCGTTCCTATAAAAAGCCGCGAGGTAAAAGTGCGGTCAGCTATTTTTAATATATCTTCCATCTGTTTGATTTTGTGATTGTTATGATGAAACAACGCAGGGCTACAACGTTGTTGTTAACTAAAAATAACGCCACTCACGTCGAAATCGTATGTTATCCGAAAATGTTTTTTTTTATTAGTGTCCGACAAAAACCGAATACGAATTGTTTGGCGGTAGCCTAAAGGCATTGAGAAAAAAGCGTTAAGATGAAGAAACTGCCAGTGGCCGTTTCGATAGCGAAGCGGAGAATACGGAGAGTAGCGTTAAGAAGTCGTCACTGTTTGAGCATAGAAACGAGTGCTGTCATGAACTTCATAAACGCCTGTGAAACAGACTTTCTGTAATGAGCTTTGGCGTTAGTGCGAGTTTGACGACTTTAGCGGAACGCAGTTGTTTTTTAGCTTTTTTGTCACAGCCTTGAATTTTTGGTTCTTTTGTTTCAAGATGAAGAAAGCTCCAGTGGAGCTTTCGATAGCGAAGCGGAGAACACTCAGCCTTCTCAAAACACTTGGACATTTCGATAGCGAAGCGGAGAATAAATAAGAAAACGAAGGTCAATGGGTAAGCCCTTATAATTTTTCGTATGCCCGTTTTTATTTTCAACATCTGGCTTTGGCAATAATTGTTCTTAGTTTTCATCGGACACCAATAATTTTTAATTTTCAACTCAAAATTCCCAACTCCTAACTAATCAAAAACACAGTGTTCCGCTTGTTTATGTCGGGCAGATGCATCTTCCACCAAGCGGCGGTGGCCGACCTTATAAACTGGGTTTCGAGGGTGATGTCGGTGGCCACGCAAATCATGGTGTTGGGGTTGCAGGTGTTGGCCAAAAGTTCTATCGTCTGTGCCGCACGGTAGGGCGTTTCAATAAAAATCTGAGTTTGGTTCTCGTGGCGGGCTCGGGTTTCCAGTGCTTTGATGGCGCGTATGCGTTCCGGCCGGTCTATCGGCAGGTAGCCCACAAAAGCGAAATTCTGTCCGTTGAACCCCGAAGCCATCAGCGCCATCATCAGCGACGATGGTCCCACCAGCGGAACTACCTCAATGCCATGCCGTTGTGCCATACGCACAGCCATAGCTCCCGGGTCGGCCACGCAGGGAAGCCCGGCTTCCGACAGCACCCCGATGTTCTTGCCTTCGGCTATACCGTCGAGATAATGCTCAACCTCCTGAGGCCGGGTATGTTCGTTAAGCACAAAAAAAGTGGTGTCGTCGATTGGGGTGAGGTATCCCGCTTTTTTCAGAAAACGGCGGGCGGTGCGCAGCTCCTCCACAATGAAAGTGGTGCACGAGTTCAGCAGCCGCGTGTTGTATGCCGGCAGACAGGCCGACAGGTCGTCGCCGCCCAGTCCCACGGGGAAAAGTATCAGTTTGCCTTGTGCCATTTTATTTCAGATTGATAAGGAAATCCATTGTGTTGACGCCTTGCGGATAGTCCCAAAGCTCTGTTTTGTTGGCTTTGCCGAAAGGCACCGCTCCTGCAATGTCCATGCCAGACACCACGCACTCCGTTTCGTCGGCGATGGCCGCGAGTTTGTCGTTTAGCTCGGCATGCGAGGCGTAGGTGCCGTAGTTGGCAACGGACACCGGCGAGGCTATGGGAATGTCCTCTTTCATCACCCAGAAATCGCCGTCAACAAAAGGCACGGCGTTGAGCATAAGCAAGGCTTTGTGGTAGTCGAGGTTGCTTTTGTAGTGGTTGTTGTCCATCAGGTGGCGGTATTTTCGGGCGGCTTTCACCAGCGCCCCGAAATCATAGCCGTCGGGCACAAACAGCTTGCCCACGCTGCGGCTGCCCATTCCCATGTATGTGAAAATGTCATCGGCCAAGGCTTCGAGCTGCCGTGCAGTTTCGTTGCCGTCGAGCACTGCCACGCTGTGTCGCGGATGCCGTATTATATGTGGGTATTTGGCAAAATACTGTTCGTAGTAGCGGTTGGCGCTGCCGCCGTCGGAGTTGGCTATTATGGCGTCGAATCGGTGCAGACGGTTTTCGGCAAAAGCAATATAGTCCTCGAATTCCGGTGCCGTGCGTACCAGCATTTTGGCAAGATGTGGCAGCAGGGTGTCGTCGCCGTCGGAGAGTTTTATCAAAACGCGGTTGCCCGACGCCAGCACCGACACAAAATCCTTCCAGCCCGCCAGAGGCGCGTCGCCGTTCATTATCACGGCCACCGTTTTTGGCACGCGCAGCTCGTCGAGGGCAGGGTAGGGGGCAAGCCATTGCTCAAGGCTGGCGGTCTCCAAGTGATGCACGGCCCGTCCAAGGGCGAACTCAATGTTTGCCGGAGTGTGCCATGGGTTGTGGTGTGTGGCGGTGTCGATAATGGCGGCCAAAGAGCCGTCGTCGAGGGCGCCCTGCAACTTGCGCCCAAACTCCGAAAGTGCCTTTATGGTGTCGTTTCTGCTCATTTCCCGTGGTGTGTATTTTTCTGAAAAACAACTATTTTTCGCGATTGTTATAACATTTTCCGCTGTTTTTCGTTAAAACAAAAATACAAAAAAAAACTAAACTACGGTAATGCAGATAAAAAAAGTGATAACAGCCCTGTTGATGCCGGTGCTCTGCATGGCGGCTGTAGCGGCACAGAACAAAGATGCCATGGGCCGCTACCAGCAGGAGCTTACGCAACTTTTCGACAAGGCTTTCAACGCCGCCACCGACAACGAGCGCTACAACGCCAACGAACAGGCCATGCTGCTGCTTGAGGAGGCGCTGCTCGAAGAAAACTCCTTCAAATGGCGGTGGACTTTCACCAACGACGTGTCGGTGCTCACCGCCGACGATGGCAAGTTCAAAGTATTCTCGTGGGCCATTATCCGCGACAACGGCGAGTACGAGTGCTTCGGCATAATGCAGGTGCTAAATCCGCGAACCGAGGAGTACGACGTGCATGTGCTTCACGACAAGGCCGAGGAAATATTCAACGCCGAAGAGTCGGTGCTTATGGCCGACAATTGGTACGGCGTTGTGTATCAAGAACTTGTAACGATAAAATACGAGGGCAAGGTGTCGTACACCCTTATCGGCTGGACCGGCGGCAGCACCATCATACAACGCAAAGTGATAGAACCCGTTACCTTCAAATCCAACTCCTCGCAGCCCATTTTCGGCGCTCCGGTGTTCAAGCACGACCGCAACATACGCCGTGTGCTGATACAATATGCCAAAAAAGCCATGGTGAACGTGCGCTACGACGAACAATATTTCGAGGTGCAGGAAAAGAAAAAGGAGAAGAAAAACGGCAAGATGGTTACCGTAACCGTTTCGCACGAGGAAAAGGAGAAAATGATTGTCTTCGACGACGTTTCGCCCGTTATCGAGGGCATGGAAGGTCTGTATCAGTACTACGTGCCTTCCGGACTTGAAAACGCCTTCTATTTCAGCAACGGAAAATGGATATTGCGCGAGAACATACGCGGACGTCTGCACGAGGTGCGCGCCAAAGATTTCACACCATTGAAAAAGAAACCCGCCGCATACACCCTAAAGCAATAGTCGCCAAGTCCGAACCCAAATGCCGGCGCATTGCACGGCGGTGGGAGGTAAATGACTGATAATAAGCGATGTAAAAACAAAATATAAAAAAAACAGCCGCGAAAGCGGCAAAGATGAAAAAAAAATCATATCTTTGCAAACTGAAAAAGTAAAACAAAATCATTATACCGATGAAAGCTAAAACAATACTTGCCGCCTGTATGGTAACCGTCATGGCACTCGGAATGAGCAATGCCAAAGCCCAAGTGAGAGTGAAATTTGGTCCCAAGGCCGCTTTTACCCTCAACACGATGAATTACACCGAAAAAACACCCGAAGGATGTAAGGAAAAAAACATGGAATTCAGTTGGAAACCAGGCTTTAGCGCCGGCATGTTTCTCGATGTCCGTTTAAACCCCACCATCACGTTGGGGACCGAGTTGTTTGCCGCCCGCCAAGGAGCCCACGGAACTGCCAATGTGGAGCTGCCCACCACCAGTGGCAAGTACGAACGCGACATTACCACCTACTGGCTGCAGCTGCCGCTGCTGCTGAAAGTGTCGCCTTTTACAGGTTTCAACATAGAACTCGGCCCGCAGTTCGGCTATATCCTTGCCGGTGAAGAATACGACGAATATACCGACAATCTGAGGGATTGGCACTACACCACAGAAATAGACAGCTGGATGAGCCGCCGAGGCAAGTTTGAACAGATCGAGGACGATGGTCGCGAGATACTCAGCAGTTTTGAATACTACAAACGCTGGGATATGTCTGTTACGGGCGGCGTAAGCTATAGGATAGATTTTGATTTGCACGGCACATCGCGTTCCATAGGCTTGATTTTCGGCGCACGCTATACCTACGGCCTTTTCAATACACTCAACACCTTGAAACTTAGCAAAAAAGGCGAATGGCAGCAAGAGGAGGTGGACTCCAAAAACAGTTCCATCTCCGCGTATGTGGCCGTGAGGTTTTAGTCGGCTTGGTGGCCTGATGCCATAAGAGGATATTTAAAGCGTTCGCAAACTGAATATGCGGACGTTTTTTTTTTGTTTGCCGGTATGAAATGACAAAACAAATGACATTATTTTGTGTGAAAACTTTGAAAGATAATTCAGTTTTCGGATGTGCTGTTTTCTTTCTAATATGCGTGATAATAGGATTTTAAATCTTTATCAACAAAAAAATGTTCGTTAAAACGAAACAAAAATTTTTCTTTTACGAATAAAAGATGTATTTTTGCAAAACAAAAACTTTATAGGGGATGCCGAAAACCTTACAGAGTAGGCAACATTAAAAACATATTAAAAAATGAAAAAAGTAATTTTGACTTTAGTTGCTGTAGCAACAATGGGTATTGCCAACGCCCAGCTGTTTGTTGGCGGAAATCTCGGTTTCGGAATGCAATCGGGTACTAACGAAACCACCAGAAGTGGTGTAACAGCTACCGTAGATCAGCCCAAAACTATTGCTTGGGAAGTGACTCCGAAGATTGGTTTCCAGATGGACAAAATGTTGTTCGGTGTGGCTTTTGGCGTTAATGGCGAAAAAACCATCACCAAAGATGTGGATGTAACTGGTGACGAATATACTGAAAAGTTTTTTGGCTGGGAAGTGTGCCCATTTTTCCGCTACAATGCTTTCGAATTTGGCAACTTCGCTCTTTTCTGCGAATTGCAAGTGCCTATTTCGGGTGGTAAATACAGCGCAAAATATGAGAATGACGGTACAACATTAGAAAACAAAAATGCCGGCAAACCGTTCTCGTTTGGCGTGCAGGTTGTTCCTGGTCTGAACTACGCTCTCAGCGATCACCTCAATTTCGATGTTTATGTAGACCTTCTTGCAATTGGCTTCAACATGCAAAAATTTACTGATGAAGATCCCGACAGCAGCGACAAGGATGTTACTAAAACTACCAACTTCTGGGCTGGCGTTTACTCCCTGCCTCAGGCCATCACCCTAGGTTTCAACTACAAATTCTAAGTTAGTTTAGAACATTTAATAAAAAGAGCGGAGCCAAATGGCTCCGCTCTTTTTATATACTTTTTTGTGCCGTTCCTCTGGCACTCGCCCCCACACAGCGGAGCTGTGAGGGGGCAATAGGACATCGTGCTTTCAGCACGAGGCTGCCGCATGATGATATGGGTGGCATGTGCGTTAGCGAGGACGTGTCATGTGCGTCTGTGCGTGCCAACGGCACACCATCCTATTAACCCCGCACCAGGCCGCAGGCGTGGTGCGGGGACCGCAGGCGCGGTGTGGGGCCGATGGCGTGGTGTGGGTATGTGTGCGTGTAGGGGGGATAGTGTGCCAACGGCACGGCATAGCACATAATAAAAGACATAGCTGAACGTTATACAAATATGAGTTGTACCACATCATATTATCATATAGTGTTTCGCACATACCGTAGCGAAAAAACAATCTGCGTGGAATACGAGCGGGAGTTGTATGCCTATATCTATGGCATTGCTAATAAACTCGATTGTCAGACCTACCGTATTGGCGTAATGCCCGACCATATCCATATATTCGTGTCTCTGCCTTCGACATTGCCCTTGTCGGCCTTTGTGCAACGTGTGAAATCAGAAACCAGCAAATGGTTAAAGGTCAGTCCTCACTTCCCCCATTTCCGTGGATGGGCTCACGAGTATGCCGGCTTTAGCTATAGCCTGCGCGACAAAGATATGATTGTAGGGTATATAATGCGTCAGAAAGAGCATCACAAAAAGGTCGAATTCCCGACGGAATATCGTTTGTTTATCGAAGCGAATGGTGGTAAGATTGTCGAGGAATATTTTTTACGGGACGAGTAGAGCGTGCCGACGGCACGCCATTCTATTAACCCCGCCCCAAGCCGCAGGCGCGGTGTGGGGCCGCTGAAGAGGAACGAAACGGAAAAAAAACAAAAAAAATACGTATCTTTGCACATCAATCATGACGGAAAAAAATGATGAAAAAAACTCTCGTTGTCCTTGCGTTGTCGCTGATAACCAATGTGTTGTGCCTTTGTCAGACGGTCAATGACTCTGCCTTCAGATCCGAAGTGAAAACCATAATCCTCAACCGTGAGGGGGTGGAGCTGTCGCCGCCCATACTGCGTCTCGGCTCCGGCGACCGACTGTTGCTGCAGTTCGACCTGCTTGGAGACGAAAACCGTTATCTCAGCTACCGCATACAGCACTGTTCGCATGACTGGCAGGTGGACGACCTTGCCGTGTCGGACTACCTCAACGGTTTCGAGACTTCTGCCATCGGCAAAAGCCAGAGCTCTTTCACCACCCGCCAGCCTTACGTCCACTATTGGGAGACAATACCCAACGATATGACGGAGTTCACCGCATCGGGCAACTACCTGCTTACGGTGTACGATGACGAAAATCCCGACAGTGTGCTCTTTACCCGCCGTTTCTATGTGTACGAGGTGCAGGCCAGCCTTCAGGCGGAGGTGGGGCAAGTGCTGGGTTCGGAGGGCAAGGACCGCAACCAAAACGTGTCGGTGTACGTTACTCCCCCCAAGGGACAGTATTTCAACAATCCCGCGCAGTATTACCATCTGTATGTGCGTCAGAACGGCCGCACCGACCTCTGTCGCGAGCTGTCGCTAAACAATGTGAAAGGCAACGAGCTGCACTACAAGTGGAAGGACGAGAACGTGTTCGCCGGCGGCAATGTGTTCCGATTTTTCGACGTCAGCAACCTCAACATACCGATGTACACCACAGCCCGTTTGGAGATTTTTGCCGGCGAATATATAGCCTACCTCAAACCTGAGGAGGACCGCTCGCGAAAGAACTACGTGCACCGCGAGGGACTGAGCGGGCAGTTCAAGGTGTCGGCCGACAACCGCAACGACGCCACCGTGGAGGCCGACTACGTGTGGGTTAATTTTTCCCTGCCAATGGCCGCGCCGCGTTTGGACGGGGCTTTCTATATTGTGGGCGATTTTGCAGGCTGGGATTTTTCCGATGAAAACATGATGCAGTGGCAGCCGCAGATGAAAGCCTACACCATGCGTATGCTGGTGAAGCAGGGCTATTATTCGTATCAGATAGTGTTTGTGCCGGCAGGACAACACGAGGGACGAACATCGGTGGTGGAAGGCGATTTCTTCGAAGCAAAAAACGACTATTACATTTTTCTTTACCAACATACTCCCGCCGACCGGTTCGACAGGCTGATAGGCACCGCTTTAATTAAGAGTTAGGAGTTGGGAGTTGGGAGTTGGGAGTTGGGAGTTGGGAGTTGGCGTTTGCATTGTTGGTGAAATTGATGGGCGATGATGTGTGTTCAATCTGCAAGCATTGTTGGCAATGTCGGTCGGAAAAAGCAAAGGAGTTGTTCTGCCAGACAGGCTTTTGAAGTTTGCAAACAAAGGGCAATCGTACGACGGTATATGCGATGAAATTGGGAAAGTTAATAAAAAAATGTGATATGTCGAAAAAAAAATAGTATCTTTGCAGATTGGTGAAAGGCTTTGGCGCGGCGTCGCAAGTTGATTGATATTGCCCATTACAAAACGTAAAAGCCTTACTCAAAAAAAACAAATATAAACTTTAATAATCAATAAAATGAAAAAAAAAGTATTAGCTTTATTCCTCGCTTTGGGCATGGCCATTGGCGTCAGCGCCCAAGATCGTGAGCTCGCCGCCTCGGATGCGGTGCAATACAGCCACAACGAACTGATGTCGGTGATAAAGAACGGCTTGGAGAACTACTCCAAAACAAAACCCCAATTCGGCGAAGCTGGAAGCAAAACCAATCAGTTCCTTATCAACAAGCGGACTATGACGCTGAAGCGCAAAGTCCTCTTTATTTTCAAGGCCGAGGCCAAGACCTTGCAGCAGATCTACGACCAGCTGGTGAAACAGAAAAACGGCTTCCGTTCTGTTTACAGCTATTCCGAAGATGTGGATCCAGTGCTGCGTGCCGTAGGCGATGCCAATGGCAAAAACACCGCACGCTATTCGCAGTATATGACAACAGCCGAAATTGGTGTGCAGACACAGAACGACAAACAGTCGAGCTACGCCAAGAGCGACGTGGTTTTCAACTGGCAGGTGGAGTTCGGTACAAACTCCAAAAATATGGGCAAAGTGCAAACTGTAAAGCTGATGTCGATATCGGTAACATCCAAAAACCTGCTCGAAGCCGAAAAAGAGCTTATCGCAACCAATATAGCAAAAGAAATCGAATACTGGTACAAAAACGTGAACAACAATGCCGATTTTGGCAAGATGAAACTGAACAAGTCGAAATGCAACCCCATTGCACCGGTCAATGCATCGGGCATAGTGATACCCAATTCGGCTATCTCGCAGCAGCTTACGCAGACGATATATGTGGGTGGGTCGGAAAAAGCCCCTGCTTTCGAAGTGGTAAGCAACGATCCGTGGAGTTTCATACCCGCCGCCGACCGCGACAAATACACCGACCCCCGTGTGTCGTGGACCGTACAGCCCAATTTCGAAGTTGCGGTAGATGCCATTACCAAGGAAGTGGAAATCACCAATGTGAACTATGGTGTGAAGGCCCACATGCCTTCGGCCGACACAAAAATTGCCATGCGCCTGAACGGTGCCAAAAACACCGCCCAAGACTTTTGTCAGCGCATGAAAGAATATGCTCAGGATACAAAAGGTGCCAGCAAGGACCAGCGCAAGGCAATTGCCGACATGTTTGTTAATCCCAAGAGCAAATGTATCCTGTTCTCACTGGTTAAAAATGGTGCAGAAGATATCCATCCTGCCACCACACCTGCCAGCTATCTGTCGCACATGCCCGACGCCGACATGGAGTTCAACTTTGGCAGACCGCAACTGGTGGACAACAGCATAAACGATGTGATGGTGCCTTTCCAACAGTATTATAAAGACAAAAAATATTGCGACAACACCCGCAAACAGATGTTCCTGAAATTCGACGACGCCTCCCAGCAGTGGCTCATCGACAGAATTGAAGTGGTGGAAGGCTCCACAGAGATTTGCAACGAATAGAACGTTGCTTATCCACGCAAAAAAAAATCGGTGCGGCAGATGCCCCACCGATTTTTTTATTGCAAACCTTAAGATATAGGAACTTTTGCAATACTTTTATCGGACACCAATAACTAGAAACAAACTCTTAACTCAAAACTCAAAACTATTTCGTCAGCTCGTGGAAAATAGTTTCGAGCGACTGTTCGTCCTTCTGCACTGTGAGTATGGCAAGGTTGTTGGCCACGGCCCAGTCGAACAGGGTTTTGCGAATGTCGGCGTTCTCGTTGGCGTCGATGACAAATTTTGTGGGCGAGAGCTGGTTTATCTGTTTCACACAGGGCAGCTGTTTGAGTTTTGCGGCTGAAACGTTGCTGTCGAACTCCACGTGGTAGCGGTTCAGCCGCATGGTGTGCAGGTCGCCGGTGGGCTTGTCCGCCACTATCTGGCCGTGGTTTATGATGATGGCGCGCGAGCACACGGCTTCCACTTCCTGCATTATGTGTGTGGAGAGTATCACTATTTTGGTTTTGCCCACTTCGCGTATCAGCGAGCGAATTTCGGTGAGCTGGTTGGGGTCGAGGCCGGTGGTGGGTTCGTCGAGGATAAGCACCTTGGGGTCGTGGATAAGGGCCTGCGCAAGTCCCACGCGTTGGCGGTAGCCCTTGCTCAGCTGGCCTATCTTTTTGTTGGCTTCGGGGGTGAGGCCGGTGGTGTGGATAATCTCCTCCACTCGGCTTGAGGCGTTCTTTATTTTGTGTATCCCTGCTATAAAACGCAGAAACTCACGTATATACATGTCGGTGTATAGTGGGTTTTGTTCGGCCAGGTAGCCAATGTTGCGCCTTATGGCGAGGGTGTTGTCGAAAATGCTTTCGCCAAACACTGTAACGTTGCCCGAAGTTGGTGGTATAAAGCAGGTTATGATTTTCATGATGGTGGATTTGCCGGCGCCGTTTGGCCCGAGCAGCCCCACAATCTCGCCTTCGTTTATGGTGAAGCTGACGTTTTTCAGTGCATATTGCGAGCCGTACAGTTTGCTTACGTTATCTACTATTATCGACATTGTTGAAAGTAATTAAAATACTGATACTTTGATGTATTTCTTCGGGTTTTCCTTTATGTCCTTGATAAGTGCGTCGAGGTCTTCGATGGATTTTTGCAGGTTGTCGTACAGGTTGTCGTCGTTGATGAGTTTGCCGATATTGCCTTTGTTTCCCGAAATCTTCGACATGGTTTTGGATAGGTCGTCGACGGTTTTGTTGAGGTTTTTAAGTGTTTCGCCAAGTTTGGCTTTGGCCACCTCGTCGCTGATGTCCGAAATGTTGTTTATGATGGTTTGCAGTTTGCCGCTGTTGTTGCTCAGTGTTGCCGAGAGGGTGTCGATATTGGCTATGATGTCCTGTATTTCTCCTTTTTCGTGGCCCACAATGTTGTCGAGGTTGGCGGAGAGGCTGGCAAGACGTTGCGAGATGTTGTTGATATTGGTCATCGCAGAGCGGAAATTGTGTTGTGTTTCGTCGTCGGTTATTTTTTTGAGGTTGCCCACCACGGTATCGGCGTTGTTTATGATGTTTTCGAGTTTGTCGGTGTAGGGTTCGAGTATTTTGCCCACTTCGTTGAGCATTGAGCCTTCGGTGTTGGAGAGCATGGTGTCGCCTGGGTTGAGGTAGGTGTTGGCATCGCCGATTTTCACGCGCATGGCTTTGGAGCCAAGTATGTCGGAGTTGAACACCTCGGCCACGGAGTTGGTGGGCAGCTCGAGGTTCGACGGCAGTTCGAAGCGTACTATGAATTTTTTCATCTGCGGGTCGGCGTATTTTATCTTGCTCACCTGTCCCACTTTCATGCCGTTGATAAAGACGTAGCTGGTTGGGAGCAGCCCGCCGATGTCGTCGTAAACGGCGTAGTATGTGTGCTGGCGGCCGAAAAGGTCTTTCCCTTTCAGGAAATTGAGCCCCCAAACAAGTATGGCTATCGTTACTATTGCTATGATTCCAACTCTGGTTTCGGTGCGTAGTTTCATGAGTGTGTGTTGTTTTTTATTTTGCTGTGTTTATGCGTCGTGCCTCCTCGAAAGAGATGCGTTCGCCTTTGAAGAAAGGAACGATAAAAGCGTCTTTGAAACCGTTGGCCTGAATTTCTTTCTGCAGGGCTTTGGCCTCGTCGAGGTTGGTGGCGGTGGCGGCTGTAAGGTAGCGGTATTTGGTGTCCTTGAGCATTATGTAGTCGGTGATGCCCTTGAAATGTGGCGAGTCTTTGGCCAGCTCTTTTTCGGCGGTGAGGAACTGTATGCGGTACACTGCGCGTTCGGTGTTGGTGGGGAGTGTGGTTTTGGCGGTGCCGGTGATGCCTTTCGGGGTGTCGGCTTTTACGGTGCTGTTTTCGTTAGAGTTTATTGTCGTGGTGGTGTCGGTAGCAGCGGTTTTGTTGTCGGCGGTGTCCTTTTTGGTTTCGGCCTTGGTGGTGTCGGCTTTCTTGTCGGCGTTTTTGTTGTCCTGTTTTTTCTTGTCTTTGTTAAATCCGGGAATGTCGATTTTTGGGTTGGCAATTTTCTTGGTACCCTCTTCGGCGGCCTTGTATTCGGCAAAGGCGTTGAAAAGGCAGTAAACTATCTCGGCCTGCCCTTCGTCGGAGTTGATGTATTCCTCTTCGGTGGGGTTGCTTATAAATCCCACTTCGGTGAGCACCGACGGCATGGTGGTTTTGTATAGCACGAAAAGCTCGGCCTGTTTCACGCCGCGGTTGGTGGTGCGTATCTTGCTTTTGTACTGGTCCTGAATGAGTTTGGCAAAGTTGAGGCTTTTGTCCATGTATGCGTTTTGGTAGAGGGCAAACATGATGTAGCTTTCGGGCGAGTTTGGGTCGAAACCGTTGTAGTCGGCGTTGTTTTTATAGTCGTTTTCGAGCAGTATGTCGGCGTTTTCTTTCTTTGCCACCTCAAGGTTGGCCTTGCTGTTCGAAAGTCCCATCACAAAGGATTCCACGCCCTTGCTCTCGGTCTTGGGGTGCGAGTTGGCGTGGATGGAGAGGAAAAGGTCTGCTTTGCTGCGGTTGGCCAGCTTGGCGCGTTCCGAAAGCGATATGTCCACATCAGTTTTGCGGGTGAAAATAACGGTAACGTCGCTGAAATTGTCGGTGATTACCTTGCCAAGTTTCAGGGCGATGGACAGGGTTACGTCCTTTTCCTTCGATTTTTTGCCCAAGGCTCCGGGCTTTGCTCCGCCGTGTCCGGGGTCTATCACAACAGTTTTTACTTGTCCGACGGCGATTTTTTGCGAAAAAACTGTCCCCGAAATCAGAAAAAGGGCAATAAAGAGGATTGTTAATCGTTTCATTTCCACCAATATGTAAATTTTGTTTTTATATTCGGCTAATAATTTTTATTTTTGCAAATCAAAATGCAAATATACGTTTAAATTTTGAAATTTTGGGTATAAAGATTTTTACAACACGCATATTGTTGAAAAATAGAAGGTTGCGCAATCCGGCCACGGCTTTCGGCTGTTGCCTGATTCTCTTTGTATCCGTTTGCCAATCGTCATTTTGCTCGAATAATGGCGTTGCCGACATTTTTTCCACAACTTTTCAACACGAAAAAGTTGCTATCGCCCTTTCGGAGCCCGACACCAACAAAACCAAACTGCAATACGCTGTGGACAAGCTCGATAGCGTTCCCGACACTGTGTTGGCCGATAGCACCCGAGCCAAATCAACCGACACGGTGTCAGACACTTCGTCGAAAAGCCGGTACGTGGGCCTGCCCCTTTCGGCAAACGCCATCACCGACATTGTTACCTACAAGGCCAAGGACTCCATCGTTTTTCTGCTCGACGACCGCAAGGCCACCCTTTTCAAGGACGGCACCATCGACTATCAGGACGTAAATTTGGAGGCCGACTCGGTGAGCGTTGATTTCCGCACGCGAATGCTCTACGCCAACGGCCTTACCGACACCAATGGCGCCATATACGGGCGGCCCAAGTTCAAGGACGGCAGCTCGGAGTACAACGCCAACGAGATTACCTACAACTTCAGCAGCAAAAAAGGGCTTATTCAGGGTGTGATAACCCAAGAAGGGGAGGGGTTTCTGCATGGCAGCAAGGTGAAAAAAATGAACGACAGCGTGATGTACCTCAACAGCGGCAAGTTTACCACCTGCAACTATGCCCATCCGCATTTTGCTCTTGAGTTCTCGCACTCCAAGCTCATCACCAAGGACAAGATTGTTACCGGTCCGGCGTACATGACCGTTGGCGATGTGCCCACGCCTCTGGCATTGCCTTTCGCCTTTTTCCCCTTCACCAAAGGCCGTGCGTCGGGGGTGCTGATACCCTCGTACGGCTGGGCCAACAACCGCGGCTACTATCTGCGCAACGGCGGCTATTATTTTGCCATCAACGACTATATGGACCTCAGTCTTGTGGGCGACATTTACACCAACCTCAGCTGGGCCATCAATCCCAAGAGCAACTACTACCGCAAGTACAAGTACCGCGGCTCGGTGGACATACGCTACGAGCAGACGCGCGAGGGACTGGAGGGCACCGACACCTACAACCGCTACAACGATTTCAAGGTGGCATGGTCGCACCAGCAGGACGCCAAAGCCAACCCCAACTCGCGGTTCTCGGCCAACGTGAACCTCGTTAGCCGCAACTATTCCAAATGGACCAGCAACTCCAACGACTATTTCAACAGCACCACCACCTCCAGCATTGCCTACTCCACCACCATTGCGGGCATTTTCAATTTTTCGGCCAACCTTGGCGAGTCGTACAACATCAATACCCGTTTGATAGACCTGAAACTGCCTACTATATCGCTCAGCACCAACCAGTTTTACCCCTTCCGCCGCAAAAATCCGCAAGGTGCGTACAAATGGTACGAAAATATCACCGTTAGCTACGCCCTCAACGCCGTAAACAATATCTCCACCGTGGATACATTGCTGTTTTCCAGCGGTTTTATGAAACGTATGCAGAATGGCATATCGCATAGCGTGCCCATTTCGAGTTCCGTTAAGGTGCTGAAGTATTTCAATTGGACGAACTCCATAAACTACAACGCCCGTTGGCATTTCAACAGCATACGCAAATCGCTGGACGAGGCTACCAGTCAGGTGGTTACCGACACGGTGTGGGGATTTGCCACCAACCGAGACGTTAGTTTTTCGTCGTCGCTTACCACGCGCCTGTACGGTATGTTCAATTTCAAGAAAGGCTATGTCAGGGCGTTGCGCCATGTGATAAACCCCAGCGTGTCGTTCAATTTCCGTCCCGATTTCGGCAACGAGGTATTCGGTTTTTGGCGCACCTACACCGATGCCGGGGGTGTGCAGCGGCGCTACTCCATTTTCGAGAGTAGCGTGTATGGCGGCCCTGCCGACGGACGTATGGGAAGCATTGCCATGAACATCGGCAACAATCTGGAAATGAAGGTGAAATCGAGTAAGGACACCCTTACCGGCACAAAAAAGGTGGTGCTTCTGGAAAACCTGTCGTTATCCATGTCGTACGACTTGGCCAAGGACTCCCTCAACTGGTCGGCGCTGGCGGTGTCGGGACGCACCACTTTGTTCAAAAACTGCGTGGTGAACTACAGCGCGTCGTTTATCCCGTATTACATCAACGAAAAGGAGGTGGTTACCAACACTTTCCTTTGGGAGAAAGAGAAAAAGCTCTTCCAGAAACAGAACTCGCAGTGGAACGTGCAGCTGAGCTGGTCGCTGAACAACAACACTTTCAAGCGCGACAGCAAAGGCACTGCCAAAACCGCCGCCAATCCCGTAGCCACGGAGTTCCAGAACCCCTTCAACAGTCCGCTGAACATGGGACAGGTGGAGGAAAACTCTGTGCCGTGGAACCTGTCGCTGGCCTACACGCTGAGCTACATAAACCGCTACTACGCCTCGATGCTGGGCTATGAATCGTCGGTGGTGCAGACTCTTTCGCTACGTGGCGACCTCTCCATCACAAAAAACTGGAAAATAAGCTTCACCACCGGCTACGACTTCCAAAGCAAGGCCATGTCGTACACCTCCATCGACATACACCGCGACCTGCACTGCTGGGAGATGCACTTCAGCTGGGTGCCTTTCGGATACTACAAAAGCTGGAATTTCACCATCAACGTAAAAGCCGGAATGCTGCAGGATTTGAAATACAACAAACGCAACAGCTATCAGGACAACCAAGGCTATTACACCAACTAAACCGCCGCATTATGACATTGGAACAATTGCAACAAACTGTTGACGAGTGGATTAAGAAATACGGTGTGCGCTATTTCGACCCGCTCACCAATATGGCGCTGCTTACCGAGGAGGTGGGCGAGGTGGCCCGCATAATGGCCCGCACCTACGGCGAACAGTCGGCCAAAGAGAACGACCGCAAGAAAAACCTCGCCGACGAGCTTGCCGATGTGCTGTGGGTGCTGACCTGCATCGCCAACCAGACGGGCGTGGACCTTACCGAGGCTGTTGCTAAAAATGTGGAAAAAAAGACCGCCCGCGACGAAAACCGACACAAAAACAACCCAAAACTGAAATAGTATGGAAAAACTGTATTACTCCATTTCCGAAGTGGCCGGCATGCTTGGCGTAAATGCATCGTTGATAAGATATTGGGAAAAAGAGTTTGACTGCATAAAGCCGGTGAAGAACAAAAAAGGCAACCGCCAGTTCACCCCCGCCGATGTGGAAAACCTGCGCAAGATTTACCACCTCACCAAAGAGTGCGGTTTCACCATTGCCGGCGCCAAAGAGCAGATGCGTGTGGCCGATGTGGAGGACGAAAAGCTCAAAGCCATCGACACCCTGGCAGAGATAAGACAGTTTTTGCAGGAGCTGAAAGAGGCACTGTAGTTTTTGGCAAAAAGTGATTGGAAAATCGCCGTTTTGTCACAACACAACACCTTGTTTTTTTATAAAATTGGCGATGACGGCAATTTTTTTTTCGTTGTTTAAATGTCTGTTTGATAGTTTTTTGTAAGATTTGAAATGAAAAAAATGAAAAAAAAGTTTGTCAGTTGAAAAAAAGTTTGTACCTTTGCAAACGATTTCAGAACGGCTCCGTAGCTTAACTGAATAGAGCAGCTGACTACGGATCAGCAGGTTGGGGGTTTGAATCCCTCCGGAGTCACCAAAATAAAAAAAAGGCACACGTCATTGTGGCGTGTGTTTTTTTTATGTCTATCCACAAAAAAAACTTTGTGAAATTCAATAAATTAGTGTATTTTTGTGATTTGCACTAACGTTATTGTCTTTGGCTTAAAGAGTTGATAACGTGGTTGTTGTGCTAAAGTTGATAATCGGCATAAGATGGAAAAATACGATATAAAGATACTGTTGGCCCTGTATGAGACCATAAAAGGCCGCAAGGATTTCTTCAAATTCCTTGTAAACAACGGCTATCCCGAGCTGGCGGCTTTTTCCAACGCCGTGCGCGGCGACATCGACGCCATGATGTGGCTGCTTAAAAACCATTACGAGTGGCTGGCAATACTGAGCAACGCCATGGACGGCGAACCCAAGGCACGCGAGTGGATACGCAAAAACACCCACGAGGTGAATTTCTATTTCGCTCTGGCCTGCAAAAAAGAGCCAGTGGCCATGAAATGGCTCGCCGACCACGACCTCAAGATTTTCCTTATGATGGCCAAAGAGGTGGACATAGTGCTCGACACCCAGATGAAAGAAAACCTGTCGTGGTACACTTACAAATTCGGACAATAATTTTTTTATCAACATACAATGGAAAAACGCAGAACCAATCGTCGCGACGACGACAAACGCCGCACCGGCGGCAACTACCGCAGCGAACAGCGCAGCGGATACAAAAGTAAAGACAACAGCCGTGGCGGAGCCCCGCACAACGATGGCCGCCGTGGCAACAGCCGCCGCGACAACGACGACGACCGCAACGAAAGCCGTCGTCGCCGCGCCATACAAAACGAAAACTGGTTCGACCTCGAACCCGACCAGAGCAACAATTTCGGCAACGACAACGACCGAACAAACCGCCGCGAACGCCGTCCTAACCGCGAATACCGCTCCGACGACGACCGCCGCAACAATCGCGAAAGCCGTTCCGAAAGGAGTGGCAAGGTCTTCGACCGTAACGGCCACCGCAACGACCGCAACGGCCACAGCTACCGCGAATACCGCCGCGGCAAGGGCTACAACGACTACCAAGCCGATTTCTCCGACAACGAATACGATGAAGACTACAACGTGGACTACACCCCGCGCAACGACCGTGGCAACCGCCGCCGCGAACGCGACAACGAATACAGCCGTCAGCCACGTCAGCAATACGACCGCCATTCAAACAAATCCCCCGACGAAGGCACAACCCGCCTCAACAAATACATTGCCAACGCAGGCATCTGCTCGCGCCGCGAGGCCGACGTGCTTATCGCCAGCGGTGCCGTGAGTGTGAACGGTGAAGTGGTTACCCAGCTGGGATACAAGGTGAGACCCGGCGACGTGGTGCATTACGGCGGACAACGGCTGTCGTCGGAACGCAAACGCTACATTCTGCTCAACAAACCCAAGGGCTACATCACCACCATGGACGACCCACAGGAGCGCAAAACGGTGATGACCCTCATTGCCGACGCCTGCAAGGAACGCGTGTACCCCGTGGGACGCCTCGACCGCAACACCACCGGACTGCTGCTGTTCACCAACGACGGCGAGCTTGCCAAAAAACTCACGCATCCCTCCACCGGAGCGCGCAAGGTCTATCACGTGGAACTCGACAAACCCCTTGCCCCCGATGACCGCAAACGAATGCTCACCGGACTCACCCTCGAGGATGGCGACATCGCTGTGGATGCCGTGGAATACAATCCCGACGACCGAAACTCGGTGGGCGTGGAGCTGCACTCCGGACGCAACCGCATCGTGCGCCGCATTTTCGAATCCATGGGCTACGAGGTGTACAAACTCGACCGCGTTATTTTTGCCGAACTCACCAAAAAGAACCTGCCGCGCGGACATTGGCGCGAGCTCAGCGGAAAAGAGGTGGCTTTCCTTAAAATGCTGTAAGTCATGGAAAAAAAGCATAAAGCCGGCTTTGTGAACATTGTGGGAAACCCCAACGTGGGCAAGTCCACACTGATGAACGCCCTTGTCGGCGAACGCCTGTCCATCATCACCAGCAAGGCACAGACCACACGCCACCGCATTATGGGCATTGTGAACGGCGACGATTTCCAGATAGTGTATTCCGACACCCCGGGCATCGTAAACCCACACTACAAGCTGCACGAGAGCATGATGGGCTTTGTGGACTCCGCCCTGCGGGACGCCGACCTTTTCCTGCTTGTTACCGAAGTGGGCGAAAGCCTCAAAAATCAGGAGGTGCTCCAGAAAATAACCAAATCGGAGGTGCCTATAATATTGGTGATAAACAAGATGGACACTTCCGACCAAGCCACCATCCTGAAAAAGATAGAATATTGGCAAAACCAGATACCGCGCGCCGTGATAATACCCGCCTCGGCTACCGAAAAATTCAACATCGACCGCATTTTTGAACAAATTCTGGAGATGCTTCCCGAAAATCCGCCCTATTTCCCCAAGGACGAGCTCACCGACAAAACCCTGCGCTTTTTCGTTTCGGAGATAGTGCGAGAGAAAATACTGCTCTATTACCAGAAGGAGATACCCTATTCCACCGAAGTGGCCGTGGAGGAGTACAAGGAGGAGGACGGTATCGACAAAATTTCCGTGGTGATTTTCACCGAACGGGAGTCGCAAAAGGCAATACTGATAGGTCATAAGGGACAGTCGCTGAAAAAAGTGGGCTCCGAAGCCCGCAAGGACATCGAGGAGTTTACCGGCAAACGATGTTTCCTGCAACTGCACGTTAAAGTGCTGAAAGACTGGCGCAACAGCGAAAAAGCCCTGCGACGGTTTGGATACGAAAACAGTTAACAATGGACAATGGACAATGGACAATGGACAATGGACAATGGACAATGTGGCGTTGTTGAGACGATGTGTACGTTGTCTGACGAATAATGAAAACATGTGCGTCGTGTCAGGAATAAATAATTGGCGATCAATAGTTTAAGTAAAGATGTGCAGTATATGATTATATCCATGAAAAAAAACATTTTGTTTGTGTTCGCAATGGCCCTGTCCCTTGCTTTTGCTTATGGGCAGAATCCTACAGTGCCTGACCGTCCCAAGCCAAGACCAGTTCCCGCGCGGCCAGCCAAAACTCCGGCTACTCCAAAAAAAACTGCCAAACCGCCCAAAACAGAGCCGAAAAAGGTATCGTCAAACAACAAATCCAATGCTAAAAGTACAAAAAACAACACAAACACACGTGCCAAAGCAGCCAGCACTGATCGCTCAAACGGCCAGTGGATGGACCTTGGGCTGCCAAGCGGCACCCTTTGGAAAAATGCCAACGAGACAAACCCAAACGACAGCCGTGGTTTATACACATTCGGCGAGGCTGTCAAAAAATATGACCACAGCCTGCCCGACCAAGAACAGATTGAGGAACTGCTGAAACACACCAAAAGCCAATGGGCTACCCGCAACGGTGTGAAAGGACGGCTATTCACCTCAAAAATCAACGGCAATAGCATATTCCTGCCCGCCAATGGCTGCCAAAGTTCAGGCAGCGACAACTGGTCGGTGTACAGCAGCAACGTTGGCGTATACTACCTGTACTTTAACAGCAAGAAAGTGGACTCCTACTTCGATTTTTACTACCAAGGCAAGCTTTCCGTGCGCCTTGTGAATAATTTAGGAAAACAATTAATCAACAGTTAAACACCAAAACACTATGGCTTCAATAAACGACGAGTACGAAAAACTGATGATGATAGGGCAGGGCAGTTTTGCCACTATCTGGAAAGTGCGGCACCGCAAATACGGCTACATACGCACCCTTAAGATACTGAACACCCCCGTGCGGGACGAGAACGACCGCGCCTACCAGCAGTTTCTGAAAGAGTGCACCGTGCTGCTGAACATCGGCAACGGCTCCAACAACAACATTGTGCGCATTTACCAGCCGCGGCTTATCGACAACCGCGCCGTGGTGGAGATGGACTACATAGATGGTGAAACCCTGAACGACTACCTGCAGCGTGTGCGTTTCATGCCCGCCGACGAGGTGCTGCGCTTTGTTGGCGAAATAGGCGGCGCCTTGGCCTACTGCCACCACGACATCTACAAGTTTATGATGAACCCGAACGAGGACGACCTCACCACCGACCCCGACGACGGCCACCGCTACATCATCGACGATGAAACCAAACGCCGGCTGGTGGACAAATACGCCGTAACACACAACGACCTGCACAGCAACAACGTCATGCGCCGCGAAAACGACGGCAGCTACGTGCTACTCGACTTCGGACTGGCAATACAAAACGGCAAGGCCGTGAAAAGCAGCGCTATGCACGGCGGCGCCTTGGAATATATGGCCCCCGAAAAATTCAACGACAACAGCGTTATCACCACCCAGAGCGACATATACAGCTTGGGGGTGCTTATGTTCGAGGCCTTGGCGGGACGCGTGCCTTTTGTGCTCGACAAACAGCGCATCTCCACCAACCCTGTTTTGGCGCAGTACGACATTATGCGGCTGCACCAAACAGCCATGCCGCCCTCTATCGAGGCCCTGCGCCGCGAGGCCTTCGGAAACGCCCACCCCGGACAAACATATACCAAAGACTACCCCGACTGGCTTGAGACGATGATACTGCGCTGCCTCGAAAAAGACCCCGCCCGCCGCTACGCCGACGCCAAAGAGCTTATGGAGGAGTTTAAAGCCCAGCGTGCAACACCCGCCGCCACAGTGTCCGTCACTGCACCAAAGACCCCAGCTGCCGCACCCGCCAAGCCCGCAGGGCAAGTGCGCAGCCTCGTGCCATGCCCGGACTGCGGCCATGCCGTAAGCCGCAACGCAATAAACTGCCCCAACTGCGGCTTTCCGCTAAAAACCACATCACCAACACCTCCCAAGCCCGCGGCCAACAACACTGGCGCCGCCAAAACTGCACCAGCGGCCCCACCGCAGCCGAAAAAGAAACACTGGCCGTGGATAGTGGGAGCAATAGCAGCGGTAACGGCTGTAGTTGTTTTGTCGATTGTTTTTTCGAAACCTGATGGCCAGGCACCAGCCGAAGAGGAAGCACAAGTGTCTGGTAAGTTTGTCAACGATATACAGTATATAACCGTGAACGGCGTAAGCTTTAGGATGATACCCGTGCAGGGCGGCACCTTCACCATGGGCTGCACCGGTGAGCAGGGCGGCGACTGCTGGGAC
>CALGGY010000042.1 GCA_937915785.1 uncultured Bacteroidales bacterium | reverse complement strand
TGTACCACAAAACGGAAAGCTATTGAAAGCCAGTACCGATTATATAAGAGGAGGTAAAATAAAACAACAAACCTTTAGCTGGTTTTATTAAAAAACAGCGTACAAACACCGTACGCTGTTTTTTTTTGTTTGAAAAAAATGACACAAAGAATGAAATAGAAATTGAAAAAGTACATGATATCAGAAATCAAAATACTGCTATTGAAAATAAAATCGCGTCTCGGCAACGCGGAAGCGATGTTTTGCCTTGCACAATATTACATCTTTGGCGTATGCGTGAAAACCGACGTAAACAAAGCTTACATACTGCTCAACAAAGCCGCTGAAAAAGGATTCGACGAAGCCCGCAAATACATCGACAACAACATAAAAACAGATGCCGAAGGCAATATCAACATACCAATTCTCGACGATTTGGATATGGTGCGATACATCCGAAACCTGACATACTACTCCGACAAAGGCGACGCTATAGCGCAATGGATGCGCGGAGTTCCAAACCTTAGTGAAGACAGCGACGAATATCAGTTCCAACGCGGACTTTACTGGGTAGGCCTTGCGGCAAAACAGAACTTTCCGCCTGCACAATTCTCGCTTGCCGAACTATACTTGTCCGAAAAACGTGTGAAAGGCCGCCGGAACGAAGGAATGGCCCTGCTGAACAAAGCCGCCGAAGCGGGGGACATGGACGCCATACGAATGCTATTCTCATTTTCGCCGAAAAAGGCCGCATTCCTCATCAAAAGAGAAGCCGACAAAGGCGACGGCCAAGCCCTTGGAATACTTAGCCAGCTGTACCACAACGGCTTTATGGTGGAACAAGACGATACCAAAGCCCTCGAATACTTGCAAAAAGCGGTGGAGCAAAACGACAAAATCGCCACTTTCAACATGGCATTGGGCTACGAAAAAGGCATGCTCAACCTGCCTATGGACATCGAAAAAGCCATCCATTACTACAAAATTTGCATTGACAAGCACAACGACCCCGATGCCATGAACGCCCTTGGCTGCATTTATGAAAGCAACCCACAATTCAAAGACAAAAAACAGGCACTGCAACTGTTCCAACAAGCCGCCGAACAGGACAACGGCGACGGCTACTGCAACCTTGGACGCTTATACAAGGAAGGCATGGCGGTGGAAAGAAACGGAGAAAAAGCTGCCGAACTATTAGTAAAAGCCACCGATTTAGGATGCCTCGAAGCCTACTACAACCTTGTAAGGCTATACGCCGACGACGAAGCTCTGCCACACGACTACAACACTGCCGACCAATGGTTGCAGAAGGGAGCAGATGCCGGCGAAGTAAACTGCATCATGATACTGGCAAACCAACTGCGCGACGGCTACAATCGCGAACAAGACCTGCAGACCGCATTCAACCACTACCAGAAAGCTGCCGAAACAGGCATTCCCGACGCTTTTGTCAACCTCGGATATATGTACCGGTACGGAGTCGGCACCGAACAAAACAGCCACAAAGCTTTCCAATGGTTCCAAAAAGCCGCCGACGCCGACAACACCGAGGGCATAGCCTGCCTTGGACAATGCTACACTTACGCAATAGGTACCCCAAAAGACGACAAAAAAGCCGTGGAGCTGTACCGCATTGCCGCCGAACGCGGACACGCACAGGCGCAACTCGACCTCGGCATCTGCTACCGCTTTGGCGAAGGCATTGAACAGGACTTCAAAAAAGCTCGCCAATGGTACCAAAAAGCTATCGACCAAGACAACGCCAAAGCCATGCTCAATATGGGCGTGCTATACCACAACGGCATGGGAGTGAACAAAGATTTCGAAAAAGCTTTCATATATTTCTCCATGGCCGCCGACAGAGACGACGCCGACGCCCAATGCATGCTCGGACACTACTATTTACAGGGCCTTGGCACCGACAAAAACGAAACCGAAGCCGTGAAATGGTACAAAAAAGCCGCCGAACAGGGCGAACCCGACTCGCAATACCATCTTGCCAAATGCTACTACCAAGGCATTGGAGTAGAAGAAGACCCCGAAACCGGATACCGCTACCTCATACAATCGGCCAAACAAGGCTTCGGCCCCGCTGTGGAAGAACTCGAAAACAACACAATAAGTCCGCAAAACTACCATTTTTGAACACAGCACAAACCACTGCGCTCACCCATAGAAGAAACAAATCTCCACAAACACCGGACATGGCTTGGCAAAAACCGTTTTTTCACACACCGCTATCTCAAATTTGCAAAACACGTTTTTTTTACGTAACTTTGCAGATTAAAACACATCGATATGAAACTGCCTAAAATAAAAAACAAAGCGTTGAAAATCACACTTATAGTAATCGGAGCGATACTCACGCTGCTCCTGCTTGTGGCACTGCTGATATCGCCCATTGCCAAACGCTATATAGAAAAACACAGCGTGGAGCTCATTGGCAGGCAGATAACCATGAACAAGCTGAAAATCAACCTTTTCAACGCATCGGTAAAAATTGAGGACTGCCACATCTCCGAACAGGACCTGAAAACCGATTTCGTTTCGTTCGACACCCTGAAAGTGGCCATAAATCCCTTCAAACTCATCTCCAAAGAGGTGAAAATAAGATACATAACCCTTGCCGGACCCGACATAAAAGTGATAAACAGAGGCGACCGGTTCAATTTCTCCGACCTGCTCGAACTTGGCGACACCACCGACAACGACACCACCCCGTCGCAATGGGCCATAGGCATATACAACATCAACCTGCACAGCGGCCGCATAACCTACACCGACCGTGGCATGAACAGCAGCTGGGCACTGAAAAACATCAAAATATCAATACCCGGACTGTATTTCGGCGGACAGGCCACCAACGCCGGCATATCGATGCAACTTGCCGACGGAGGCACACTAACCACCGACGCCACCTACGACGCCGACAACGAGCAGTACCAACTCGACCTGAAGCTCGACAAGATAGCACTGCGCAACGCCGAACCATTTGTCAAGGACATGGTGAACGACCTATCATCGATAGCAGGTACCCTTTCGGGCAACATAAAAATAAACGGCCACCTCGACAACATCGCCGACCTCGACATTGCGGGCTCGCTAAAGATAAACAACGCCGAAGTGAACACCAAACAGGGGCAACTGGCATCGCTAAACAACTTCAGTGTGCAGATAAACCGCATAAACCCACACGCCAACGTGTTCGATTTCAAAACCATAAGCCTGCACGGACTTTCCACACATTTCGACATGTACGCCAACGGCACCACCAACTTCTCCAACCTTTCGCCATCGGCGGCCGACACCACCACCCCTGCACCCGCCACACCCGACACCGCCTCCACAAAACCGCAACCCGCACCGCCACTGGTGGTGAAAGCACAGAGCATCGACATAGACAACGTCAACTTCACTTTCAACGACTACACCATGGCCGAGTCTTTCTCCTACCCTATCAGCAACATACGCATCAAAACCGACAACTTTGTGCTTGGCGACAAAGAAAAAGCGCTGCTTCTTCGCGCCCAGCTGCCCAACGCCGGTAGCCTGCTGGCACGCTGGAAAGGCGGACTATCACTCAACGAAGACCAATACCTTTTCCTCTCACTAAAAAACGTAACTCTCAAAAATTTCTCGCCTTACGTGATGCACTACCTCGCATACCCGGTGAAAGAAGGCGTACTCTCGTTCTCCACCGAAAACACCATACGCAGCTCCCAGCTGAACGGCAAAAACAAAATAGATATCTACAACCTCAACGTTGAGAAAAAACGCAAAGACCTGAAACCCGAATACAACATACCGTTGCGCACCGCTCTATACATACTTAAAGACAAAGACGACAAAATACAAATCGATTTCCCGATAAAAGGCGATATCAACTCACCCGAATTCTCGTACTCCAAATTGATTTTCAAAACTTTAGGCAACCTGCTCGTAAAAGTGGCCCTCTCGCCCATAAATTTCATCGCTTCCAACCTTGGGCTGTCGCCCGACGAGCTGGCAAAAATAGACATCACCCTTTTCCAGCGCGACTTCACTTCGGAGCAATACGAGAAATTTTCGCGCCTTGCCGACATCTTGAAATCCGACCCCGACGTTTCCATCACCCTTACGCAAAACATTGATTACCCGACAGCTGCCAAAGAACTCCCGCTCTTTGAACTGAAACGCGAATATTACCTCTCGCAAAATCCCGAAAAACAGGGCAAACCCCTCTCAACCCTCGACATCACCAGCATCAGCGAAATAAAAGACAAGGACAAGGATTTCCGCAACTTTGCCCAAAGCAAACTTGGCCATATCGACGGTTCGTTCGAGCAACAACTGGCAACAATGTTTCCACCCGACACCATCGACGCACGCCTTGCCCGACTGATGGAAACCCGCAACAAACAGGTGAACCGGTTCTTCGTAGAGAAGATGGAACTGCCTCAGGAACAGATATCTGTAATTTTCACACCCATCAACACCCTGAAAAACTCAAAACACAGCAACACCTATCAGGTGGAGATAAAAACTCCCGACACCAACGCACAACAAACAGAATAACAAAACGATGAAAACTATACTGACCATAATGACAAGCCTTTTGGCGATGACAATGGCCACAAGCTGCTACAGAAACAACGTTGCACCAAACGCCGAGCCAGCCAAAGGCAACGTAACCACACAAAAAGTGGAACATTTCCAACAAACCATTGAACAGGACAACACCCTGCTCATCGACGTGCGCACCCCAAAAGAATTTGCCGATGGGCATATAGCAAACGCCATAAACATAGACGTAAACCAGCCCGGCTTTGCCGACAACCCCACTTTTGGCACCTCTAAAAAACGGCATGCCATTGCTGTTTATTGCCGCAGTGGCAAACGCAGCCTCAAAGCCGCCAACATCCTCGCGGGAAAAGGTTTCACCGTATATAACCTCGACGGCGGCATTTTGGCTTGGCAACAAAGCGGAAAACCCACAACCAAATAGCCATACTGCCATGATACAAACCGCCGTATGCCATCTGCTCACAACTGCGGCCGCAATTGTGGCCCTTGCATCGGCGGCCGTGGGGCAACAAGTGAAAACCTACCCTTACGCACAACGCGACTCCACCCTGATGCTCGACGTTTACACCCCAACCACCCCTCGTGCCGACCACGCCGTGGTGGTGTCGGTGTTTGGCGGCGGATTCTATGCCGGCGCACGCAACGACCAATACCAGACCCGCACATCGCAAATGCTTGCACAACGCGGTTTCACAGTGGTGAGCATCGACTACCGTCTGTCCCTGCGCGACACCGCCGTGGTGAAAAAACACAACAAACTCACCACCTTCGACGACCTTTTCCGCCATTGCGTTAACCTTGCCGTGGAGGACCTCTCCGCAGCCATTGCATGGGTATGCGCCAACGCTCAAACCCTTGACATCGACACCTCGAAAATTGTACTCACCGGCAGCTCGGCAGGCGCAATAGCCGTGCTTCAGCTCGACTGGTGCCGCTGCAACAATCTTCCACAAACCCAAGCACTGCCGCAAGGTTGGAAACCAATGGCAGTAATACCCTACGCCGGTGGCATAGTATGCCGCAAAAGCGAACTGAAATACAACACCATGCCGGCCCCCACTATGCTGCTGCACGGAATAAAAGACAAAATAGTGGCTTACAAGCAGTTCGGGCTGCCCTTCAACAGCAAGATGTATGGCTCGCACCGCGTATCCAAGCAAATGAAAAAACAGAACATCCCACACTGGATTTTACGTGTCGAGGGCGTTGGACACGAAGTGGCATCGTGGCTACCCGAATCTATCGACATTTTTTGTTGCTTTGTAAACAATGTGGCAAACGGCAACAAAAACACCACACTCGACGCAACAATAAGCAACGCCATCAAACCAACCCAATGGACATCGATGAATTTGTTCGAACTATATAAATAACTCTTTTTTTTGACATGGAAAACGGCAATTACAAACGACTTTTTCGCAGCACCACCGACCGGCGCATAGCAGGTGTGTGCGGCGGTTTGGCACAATATCTGAACATAGACCCCACCGTGGTTGACTTTTTCTGATTTCTCTACTTCTCGGCGGACTGGGGCTCTTGGCATACATCATTATCTGGATTGCAACCCCCGAGGACAACCGCTTGGCACAATAAGCCACTCACAAACCGCCATGCCTAATCCTGATAACCCAAATAGCGGGAAGTATTTTTTTGCATCCATTTTCGACGGGAAACAAAGCTTTTATACATTTTTTTTGAAAAAAATATTTTTTTTAAAAAAAATTGCATTTTATCAATTCTTTATGTATATTTGCAGTATCGTTTTTTAGCAAAACCAAGTGACAAAAAAACGTTACCACAAAGGGTTTGACAAAAATATACAGCTATGAAAAAACGCAACAACACACTGATTTTAATGATTTTATGCATTATATCGATTACCGTTTCGGCACAGGTCCAGATACCGCAAAACGGGCTTGTGGGCTGGTGGCCGTTCACAGGAAATGCCAACGATGGCAGCGGCAACGGCAACAACGGTTCAACCAATCTGTTGGGACAGGGGCCTCAGCTTACCACCGACCGCTTTGGCAACGCCAACAGCGCCTATCTCTTTGGCGGTTTTTACAATCCATGTGGAATAGTTGTGCCCAACTCCGCCTCCCTAACACTCGACACCCAAGCCACCGTTTCGTTCTGGTTCCAGCAATGCAGGCTCGACGGCATGGACAACAACGGCAACTACAACAGCACCACCGGCGCACGCTTTGCCATTTTCTGCAAAACAGGCTCCGGCTCATCATCGCCGCATGGCATCTGTTTCAGCACACTAACCAACCCACAGCAAAACCAAATAGGCATATACTGCCAGAACGCCAACACTACAAACGGCAACAACGTTGTGCATTTTTCGCACACAGCACAGTACAAATGTTTCGACACCTGCGAATGGATTCATTATGCCTGCGTTATAAACGGACGCAGTGCTAAATACTACCTCAACGGACGTCTTGCTCTCGACACCGTTATTGCCAACATAAACCTTACGTCGGCCAACGGCGACAGCCTGTTTTTCGGAATACAGCCATCCACCGGCCCAAACCATCGTTTCCCCTTTTACGGCAAAATCGACGACATAGCCCTCTACAACCGTGCACTCTCTGCCGCCGAAATAATTCAGCTGAACGGCAACTACTCCGACCCCCTTGCCGCCAACAACACCATCAGAATATGGCAAATAATAATGAATACCGCCTGCAACGGCAACAACGGCTACATCACCATAACCCCCGACATATCCAACGGACCTTTCCAATACGCCATCGACAATCCTGCCAATATGCAGAGTTCCAACACATTCCGCAATATCTCCGACACAACACACCGCATTTTTGTGAAAAACAGCTGCACTTTGTGGGACACCGTTATCGACTTTGCCTGCAACCGCATATACCGCACTGTGTGCCATGGCGACACCATTGTACTGCCTGCTGGCAATTGGTATTACGACTCACTACATTCGCGTCCCGTAAACGGGAATGTGGTGCGTCCCGACACCAACACCACCTACTACCGTAGCAACAACATGGCCACACCGGGCAGCGGCGTCGATTTTGCATACACCGGATATGTGCAGACATACACCGTGCCTGCCGGGGTGGACAGCTTGACACTGCAGGTGTGGGGAGCCCAGGGCGGACAGGGTGGTCCCAGCAATCTCGGCGGCAAGGGCGGTTTTGCCGAAGGACGCCTGCACGTTACTCCAGGCCAAACCCTTTACATATACGTGGGCGGTCAAGGACAGGGCTCCACCACGGCACAGCAGCTGACAGGACTTTGTGCCGGCGGATGGAACGGCGGAGGCACAGGGAACAATTATATGACCAACTCCGGTTCGTCCAACGGAGTGCGAGGTGGCGGCGGAGGTGCCACCGACATATCGCTACAAGGCACTGCGGGCTCGACTACATGGAACACTAACAACCACCTCTATTCCCGTGTGATAGTAGCCGGTGGCGGAGGCGGCAACCTATACTTTTCTACTCTGTCGAACATATATCCAGCCGGCTGCGGGGGCGGAACCACTGGCGACAACGGCTATACCAACGCCAACGCCGTAGCCGGATATGGCGGCACACAAACCGCAGGCGGCGCCAACTCCAGCACTTACGCCAACTACACCAACGCTTCGTTTGGAGCAGGAGCATCGGGCTCTACAGGACAATACACGCTGTCAGGCGGAGGCGGAGGATGGTACGGCGGCGGAGCCGGCAATGCGGCCGGAGGTGGCAGCGGCTATGTGTACACAGCAAGCACAGCGGCAAACTATCCTGCAGGCTGCCTGCTAAACTCGTCGCACTACCTTGCCAACGCCTATACAAGCAATTGCACAAGCACTTTCCCTGCTCCAAACGGCGGCACAGAGCAAGGGCACTCCGGCAACGGCTTTGCCCGTATCATCACTGGCGACACCATAACTCACCCACCTCTGGTTGTAACCGTGCTGCCTACTTACCGCGACACCGTCAGCGACACCATCTGCAAAGGCGCCACTTACCAATATCACGACTCCATTTACACGGCACAAGGCATCTATACCCACACACTTTCTTCGATAAACGGCTGCGACAGCATCGTTGTTCTCAACCTGACTGTTCTCGACACTTTCCGCACATCGCGGTTCGACACCATCTGCAACGGACAGCGGTTCACATACGGAACAAGCTCCTACACAACACAGGGAATCTATCCACAACTGCATCCGGCCGCGAACGGCTGCGACAGCACTGTCATTCTTAACCTTACGGTGAACGACACATTCCACCTGCACATCTACGACACCGTTTGTGCCGGCTACACCTACATATATAACAACCAGCCATACACCATTGCGGGAACTTATCTGCAAACTCTTTCCACCACACGCGGCTGCGACAGCGTGCTGCACATACACCTTTACGTGAACGACACTTTGCGACAACACATCTACGACACCATTTGCCACCGGCAACATATAATCTTCAACGATTCCATACTTGGCAGGACAGGCCTATACCGACATATGACGCGCACCCCGCAGAGCTGCGACAGCATCACCTATCTGCACCTGTGGGTGAACGACACCTCGGTGACGCACATCTACGACACCCTGTTCAACAATTTCTACACCTACCACGACAGCACCTACTACACATCGGGCACATACAGATACCTATTGCACAAAACCCTTACAGGCTGCGACAGCACTGTAATTCTGCACATTAAGCTCTGCGACTCCATCATCACTACCATAAACGACACCGCCTGCAACGACTCCACATACTATTTCGGAGGCCGACTTATCTGTTCCTCTGGCAGATATACCAACAGGCTAATCTCCGTCACAGGCTGCGACAGTATCGTTGTGCTAAAGCTGATACTTATCGACCGCCCCACACTAAGACTGCACACCTCACCCTATTGCGAAAACCGCGAAGCTGAAATTTTTGCCATAACCAACGGTAACTCAATAACATGGAGTGCCTCGCCCACCGACACTTCACTCATCGGACAGGAGCATAACGACACCATATACGTAACGCCGCAACGCAGAACGCAATACACAGCCTCGGCAGATATAGTGCCGAGTCCGCGCTCGTGCCCAAGCTCGGCCACCATTGCCCTGCCCAAGCCGTCACGGGTGGTGGCCCGCATCGCCGCCTCGCCCGATGACATAAGTGTAAACCAGCTGCAAACCAAGTTCTCCGATGTCAGTCTGGGCGAAATAGCTTCGCGCAAATGGCTGATGCACGAGATAAACACATCGGCACCGGACCGCACGCAGAACGACAGCGTGGTGTACTACAGCCCGTCGGTGAACTGCGACACGCTGGAAGTAACGCTGTCGGTTATAAACAATGTGGGATGCAAGGACACCATACGCCGTTTGTTTCCTATACTTAAGGGCGATGTGTGGCCTCCAAACGCTTTCACCCCCGACGGCACCAACAACTACCTTTTCAAAGTGGGCACCAACAACATTGCCGAATACCACATATACATCTACTCCCGCAACGGCTTGCTGGTTTTCCAGAGCGACGACCCCGAAATAAGCTGGGACGGCAAATACAAGGGCAAGCCTTGCACAGCAGGCTCGTACACATACGTGATACGGTACGCCACAAGCGCACATAAAAAGCAACCATTGCAAAAAGTTGGCACAGTCCTGCTTGTCAGGTAAAATCAGGCACCCAATATGCCAAAAATCGAATCCCTTACTTCGTAAAAGCCGCTCACATACAGCGGCTTTTCTTTTCCCGCACAGTTTTTTGCCACGCCGCCCATCATCAATCCCCAATACTCTTTCAGTTTGTTGGCTTTCGACTTTCCGGGTATGTGCAATGCATCTATCTCACTACAAAGGTTTTGCAAAAAGGCAACCGTAAGCAACTCGGCATTTTCGATTTTTTTACCGGCTATGCGCAATGGCAACAAAGGGTCGGAAATTGCTCCACGGCCAATCATAAAACCCACGGCATCAGGAAATTCAGCCTTCATTTTACTGAAGTCGTCCACGGTATTTATGTCGCCGTTGAAAACAAATTTGTGGTGCAGCAGCGGCAGCACTTTTTTCAGGCATGCCATGTGCAAACTGCCGCTGTATAGTTCTGTGCCGATACGTGGATGTATAGTTACGCTTGACAGCGGAAAATCGTTCAGCACTGGAACAAGGTTAAAAATCTCGTTGTCGGAATAGTAGCCCAGCCTCATTTTCACCGAAACAGCAACTTTAGCTTTGGCAAGCAGAGCGTCGAGCACATGGCGCACCTTGTCGGGATGGGGCAAGAGGCCGCTACCACGCATTTTTCGGGCCACACGGGCCATGGGGCACCCCAAATTCCAGTTCACTTCGGTGTATCCCACGTCGTATAGGCGGTTGGCAAGGTCGACGAACTCATCGATTTCCGACCCGAGAATCTGCGGCACCACGGGCATGGAGCCCACGCTGTTTTGGGGCAGCACATCGGAAATTTTTTTGTCGGCAAGTGTAAGGTTGCCGTGGGTAAGCGAAATGAAAGGGCTCACGGCATAGTCGAACACCGGACCGAAAGTCCGGAAACAGGCCTTGCGGAAAGGCAGGCCGGTAAGTCCCTGCATGGGAGCCAACGAAAGCATTGTCAGCTACGGTATTGTATGGTACGCTCTATGGTGCGGATAGGCACGTGGTCCATAAGCTCGGTTTTGGCAGTCCAGTTGCCAAGGGCATCGAAATCGGTATATTCGTACTGGTTGGTAATCACCACGTTGCCTTCGTAGTCGTAATAGGTACTCTCTACCAACTCGTTGTGTTCGTTGTAGGCGTAAACCGTACGTTCCTCGGAGGTAAATTCCGATTTTTCCACAGTACGTTCTTCCTGCTTGTTGCCCTGCTCGTTGTAGGTGATAAACCGTTGCACATGGGTGCCGTTGGTATATAGCGACGCAATTTCAGCCAGCCGGTCATCGTCGTTATAAATAAAAGTAGTTTTTACCATATCCACGCCATTACGCTTGGTTGTTTCGGACACCGGCAGCTGGTTTTCGGCATATTCAACAACGGTCTGTTCAAGGCGTCCGTCGGGCAGCGAGGAGCGTTCTTCGGTTTTCAGGCCGTTTTCGTAGATGTAGTCGGTGGTTATCTCATCGCCGGACTGAGGCATGGCAATACGTTGGCTTTCGATGTTGCCGTCGTTAGTGAAAACGATTTCCGCCACCAACGACGGTTCTTCGTCGCGCTCAAATTTTGTCTCGTCCTCGTCGGAGAATATATTGTACGTTGTTTCGGTGATTTTTTCCACATCACCGGCAAGGTTCATCTTCTGTAGGTCGTTTTTCATTGTCATTCAGCTTGTTTCACGTTTTCGTTGATTGTTATTTCGTCGATAAACAGCCATGGGCGAAGACCTTTGGCTTCGTGCCACGACGGTATTTTGCCGATAGAAGTGGCCACAATTTTTATGTATTTCACTTGGTTGATGTTGACCAACGACCGGAATGTGACCACCTGATTGAAAGCATTTTCTTTCTCCGAGGAGACAAATTTCACATCAGCCTTGATTTCGGGCGAAAAAGTCTTGCCGTCGGCCGAAACGCTAACCGCAAAAGCTTTTGGAGCAAAGGCCCACGATTCAGGAGCGTGCATGAAAGTAGCTTCAACACTCTGTATATCAATAGGTTTTACCAATGTAAGCACCGCTTCGAAATTGCTTCCCGAAAAACCGAGCCAGTCGTCGGAAAGGTTGGATGTGCTGCCATAAGTGCCGTCGAACAGGGCGGTTTCGAGATTTTTGTTGTACGGTGTATTGGGCTGGTTGGTGTATTCTATTGCCGAAACGTAGTTGTAGTTGAACACCTTTTTGCAGGTGAACGAGGGCGAGAAGTCGGCGGCAAAGGCCTTGGCTTTCACCACGGTGGTATTTTCTATAACAAACGGTGCCTTGTACAACGCCGACTTCTCGGTGGGTTCGGAGCCGTCGAGGGTGTAGCGAATCTGCACATCGTTGCGTTCCGAGGCGAGGGTGATGGTCATTGGGGAGTCGAAATTTTCCAGATTTTTGCTGATGGTAGGCATTGGCAGCACCTTGGTCTGCACTTTGGGCATTGCCACCATACGTATGCCGGATGGCGACTCCTCTTCTTTCTCGAAAGCCTTGAGCCTTACGGCGAATGAGAAGCGTTTTCCGGCCACCAGATGCTGGTTTTCAGAGCCATTGCCTGACCCCACCCCTGCCTGACGGTAGTCGATGTTGACATCGGTGTAGGCATTTTCTTTCAGCGAGCTGTACGACGTGGCTTTGGCGAGTTGTTCGTCGGAATATTTCTGCAGGCTGAAATCGAACAGTGTGTCGAGCATATCCACAAACAGCGAAACATCGTCGCCTTCAAGCGCCAGCCAGCGTGTGTGTGTGCGGTTTCCGCTTGCCTGCGGACGCAGATACTTGGTGGCAAGGCTCGATATAGACGCGCTAAAAACGCCGGTCTTGCTTCCCAAGTAACGGTCGGGGTACGACTCTTTTTCGCGGCCAAACCACTCGGCTTTGTTTATGTCGCCGTTCACCGCAAAGGTAATGCCAACGCGCGGTAGGCTTCTGACATTGTCGGAGACAAGAACTTGGCTATTGACGATAATATCGCCGGTGCAATAAATAAGGTAGGTCTGCACCACATCGAACACCTCTTCGCCGGAGCTGTTCTGTATGCCATAAAGTGCGTCGATGGTAACGCGGTTGGTGTCGTCCTGACGGCAATTAACACCTTTCACCACGGTAGAGAGGCGGTCGAGGCCTTCGGTATGCCATGCTTTGTAACTATTTTCATCGGCACGGTCGTTTGTTGTGGGCGGGCGCCAGAAATGCAATCGCGGCGAGGAAACGAGTATCTCCTTGTCGTTGATTTTCAGCGATGTGATTTCGGCACGGTCGGCATCGAAAAGCACCTCCATGTCTTCGTTATAGACTTGGAGCACGCCATTAACGCCGTTCATTTCCACAATGGGGCCAGAAGTTTTGTTTTTGCCTTTTGCCGGCTTGCCCTTTGGTGCGGGTGCAGGAGGCACAGTGTCGTTCAAACTTTTAAGATACAGCCGTTTGCGGTCGTAATACGACAGCGGGGCACGTTCCATAGTAGGCATTGCGAGGGGTATCTCATTGAATCCCAGCTCGGTGCCTTTGTTGATATAGTTTTTGTTGTCGCGCTGTCTCAGTGCAAAACGTATCATAAAATCCTCGCCGGCGTAGCCTGTTATTTTGGGCAATATAAGCTTGAAATTCTTGGTTTCGCCAGGTTTCAGGCTCATGTTCACATCGCCCGACACCACCAGCGGTTTTATGTTCGAAAAGATGGTGTAGTTGAGCGAAAAGTCCTTCAGTTCGAGGCAGTCGGCGGTGTTTGTGGCACTAAATTCGCCGCCATCGATACTCACCAGTTTCACTTTTATGGGGCAATACATCTGCCGCAGCTCGTCGAGAGCCGGCGTGGCTTGTCCCGAAGGGGAAACCAGTCCTTCGAGCGTTACTTTTTGCCCAGTGGCTTGGTCGAAAAATTCGGTGCCGTTCCAATATGCGGCAAACCCGCCAATCACCTCGCGGTGGCGCATGGCCTCGTTCCACAGCTGGCTTAGGCCCCCGAAAGAGTTGCCCTGAGTGGAGCCGAACTCGAGCATCAGCAGGGGGCGCGACTGTTTTTTGCTCACAAACTGTTTCAGAAATTCCATGCTGCAGCCACGTTTGGCCACAATGTCGGTATTTTCGGCAAAATCGGCGCCGGAATAAATAACCGGACGCACTTTGTCCTTATTTTTCAGAAAACGGTAGGCATTTTCCATACACACCCCGTTGTCGGCGCTGTTGCCCAGCGACCATGCTATTATCGACGGATGGTTTTTATAGCGTTCGTACATGTTGCGCACGCGTGCCACAAAGGCTCCCGAATAGTCGAGGTCGGTGGCTACGCTTTTGGCCAACGACGAAAAAGGCTGCAGGTTGGCCTCGGTTACCACATACATGCCGTATTCGTCGGCAAGTTCGTAAAACACAGCAGATTGCGGCGTGTTGTAGGTGGTGTATATGGCGTTGATGTTGTTGGAACGCATCAGTTTGAAATTGTTTTGCAGCTCTTTGGCGGAAAGTCCGTCGGCGGTCCACACCACACCGCGCAGTTTTATGTTGTTGCCGTTGAGCTGCAGCTTGCCGCTTTTCATCTCCAGATGGCGGAATCCAAAACGGGTGCCTGTGGTTTCTATCACCTGAAGTTTTTTGTCGCGCACATGGAGTATAAGTGTGTACAGGTCGGGCGTTTCCGACGACCATGGCTTTACGTCAAGCACTTCGCGGTCGAACACAATGTCGATGGCGTTTTTCTTGTCGAAAATCACCCACTGGCCGTATTTGCCGGCCTCTTTGCCATCGGGGCCCCACAGGATGGCCTCCACGTAAAATTCGCCTTTTTTGGTTTTGTTTTCGATGGTGGCATTGATGGTTATGTTGCCCGTTTTGGCTTTCACATTATAATCGGCCAGGACGGTGAAATCCGACACGTTGGCAGTAGCTTTCGAGTAGAGATATATTTCGCCGGTGATGCCAATTCGGTTTTTGGGCGTGGACATTTCGAGCAACGATCCGGTTGAAGTGCTGATAATCTGTATGATGATATCATTGTCGTCATCGGCTTTTGCAAAGTTGGTGAGGTTGAATTCCGACGGGGTACGCGAATCCTCGGCATATCCCACCATCTGCCCGTTCACCCACACATAGTAGGCCGAGCCTGCCGACTCCAAATGCAGGAACAAGGCGCGGTCTTTCCACTCTTTTGGGATGTAAACGCTTTTGTAGTAAGTGCCTACGGCGTTGCGTGTTTCGGGAATGGGAACAGGTTTTTTCAATGTCAGGGCTTCGGTGCCAGGGTTGTTCTTGCTCCATTGTTCGGGGATGGAAACGGTTTTCCAATCATTGGTGGAGAAATGCTTGCGGTCATTGAAATCCTTTTCGGTGGGACGCTCGTCGGCATCGTTGGTGAGCAGGAATTTCCAGTTGCCGCCAAGGTCGAGATAATAGTCTGAACCGTAGTAGGCCAAGCGTTCCACGTCGTCGTCCTTGGCATAGGGCAGAACGTTGGCACGCGGATAAACTTTTTTCTTTTCAAAAATGCTCACATCGTTCCATTCGTCGGGAGTTTGTGCGTTGGTTTGCAGCGCAAAAAGCACCGAAAAAAGTGGCAACAATATTTTTTTCAATGACATATATCAAAAGTTTCTTTGTTTAACAATATAATCATCAAGGCGTTAGCAAGCCAAAGCCCCATTTTTGCAAAATGTAAAGATACTATTTTCCGGGCGTTTTTGCAAGTGCCACGACGTTTTATTTTTTTTGACGGAACAATTGGCGGGTGTTCCGAAGTTTTTACAGTGTGGCGTATTTTTCGCCGTATTGCAAATGCTGCGCAAGAAAATCTGTAGGGTAATCCACCCGGTAGTCCACCACTATGCCATTTTCTTCCACTGGCACAATGTCGGGGTTGACAAATCCGCCGTACGGCTTGAGGTTCAGAGCTTTGTAGCGTTCGAGCACCTCTTTGTGCAGGTCGTAGTCGATATCAACGGCGTAGGTTTCTACCAAGGCTTTGCCTGCTGCGTAGTCGCCTTCGGACTTAACGCGCTGTATTTCAGCCAACAGCTGTCCAAAAAGGTTGCGCAGTTTCTGGTAGTCGTTTATCACGAAAAAAGTTTTGCCATCTTTGGTGAGGCGTTCGATAACGTTGTCGGCCATCCCCTTTTTGTAGCACCATTCGGCTATGAGCTTGCGGTCCTGCATGTGTGCTTCGGTAACTTTGGCACCAAGCTCTATGCGTGTAAGCTGTGTCATGAGGCCGTTGCGCACAAAGCCGCAGTATTCGGCCTTGAAAGCCTCGTTGTCGGGCAGGATGCCGAGTTCCAGCATTTTGGGGTCGGCAAGGAAATAAAGTCCGAAAAGGTCGGCGCGGGCTTCCTCGAGGGTTGAGGCGTACTCTTTCAGTGCGTTGGGGTTGGTGCCTGGCAGCAGCTGGCCGGAGCCATGGCCGAGACACTCGTGCAGGTCGGTATGAAGCACGTCGGTGAGGTCGCCATAGCGTTTGCATAGTTCAACCTCGTCCTGCGAACAGGCAAACTCGGCGAGCACGCTTTGTGGCGACTCCTTGGCGGCTTTGTTGTAGGCGTCGATAAGATTTGTGATGGTAACGGATTTGGAACCGTGTTCCTTGCGTATCCAGTCGGCGTTTGGCAGGTTGATGCCTATTGGCGGCGTTGGGAAACAGTCGCCGGCAAGGGTGGTAACTATAATGGCCTTAGCCGATACGCCCTTGCACTCTTTTTTCTTGAATCGCGGGTCCACCGGCGAATGGTCTTCGAACCACTGTGCGTTGCTACTGATAAGGTTGGTGCGGCGTGTGGCCTCATAATCTTTAAAATCCACCACAGCCTCCCATGTGGCTTTGATTCCGAGGGGGTCGGTGTAGGTCTCGATAAAGCCGTTTACGAAATCCACTACCGAAGCATTGTCGTCCACCCAAGCCACATTGAACTCGTCCCACACCTGCAAAGAGCCTGATTCATAATACTTTATAAGCAATTCGATATAATGGCGCTGAGTTTGGTTTTCGGCGGCGGCGTTGGCCTTTTGCAGCCAGAACACAATCTTTTCCAAAGCCTTGCCATACATGCCGCCGATGCGGTACACTTCCTCACGGATACCTTGGTCGGTTTTTGCGAGTTTCGAGTTAAGTCCGTAAGACACCGGGCGTTGGTCGCTGGGGTCATAAAACTTGGCGTAATAGGCCTCCGCTTCGGCTTGGGTGAGGTTTTCGTAGAAATTAGCCGACGAGGCAATGACGTTGTCGCCGTCGGGCAGGGAGCTGCGACGGGTTTTGTATTTTTCGGGGTCGAAAATAATTGGCTCAAGCAAATTGAAAAGCTCTGCAACACTCTTGTTTCCCGCCACTTGCGAAACATCGCTTCCCTGCATCAGCCGCAAAAAGTAGCCGGCACTGCAGGTGGGCACGAATTTGGTTTCGCCATAATGATGATGTATGCCGTTGCTGAAAAACACACGTTTGGCATATACCACAAATTCCTGAAAATCGGCACACTGGCGGTTGCCGGAGTAAGTTTTGAGTATTGCCTCCAAAGTTTTGCGAACCAGCAGATTGTAACGGAAATTCTGGTCGAAAATGATATCGCGGCCATATTTGGCGGCCTCGCCCAGACAGTAGATGTACTCCTTCTGCCGCAGCGTAAGGGAGTCCCATTCGGGAATGCGGTAACGCATCACCTTAAGGTCGGCAAACTCATCTACAAGATATTTAAAATCAGTCTCCTGCGCGGAATAGGGATTGTCGTTTTGTACGGATTTCATATCAGTTGAATAAAAAAAAGATAACGCTCGTTTCGGCCATAATAGTACGTTCTACGACAAAAAAACAGGTAATAATTTGGTTTTGTGAAAAAAAACGTATCTTTGCAGTTGAAAAACACAATAAAACGACACATTCTATGGCCAAAAGAAAACTAACTTTTACAGTGGCGGTGCTGCTAACCCTATTATTGACCTCGTGCAACAAGGAGTTTCACCAATATCTTGTTGTGGAGAACGGCACTTCGGACACGCTTAGGATTGCCATTGCCGAGCGCGGGCAGCGCAACATCGGCGACGTGACCCACTCCTTCAGCACCAGAAGCAAAGTGCTGGCACCAGACGAGACCTTCCTTGTTTACGACGAAATCGACGACGGTCATCTGTCCGGCGAGACCATCGATGATGTTGACCCCCGGCTCTACGAGATTTTGTTGGATAACGAGCAGGCGTTCTACAACGTGCGGGCGTATCGCCACGACACCTGCATAGCTATATGGGCGCACCCAGGAATGGAAAGGCTGTCGGCCCACCCATACGGCCATCCTTACCTCGACGAGTTCAACAATTTCTACAACCGATGCTCGTGGAAAACGACAAAATCTCCTTCGGCATACACTTTCACTTTTACGGTGAAGGAAGAGAATTATTACCATAAAATTGATTATTTTAAGAAATAAAGCTATGAAATACAACATTTTAAAAACAATCATCGGGTCACTGATGATTTCGATGATGTTTATGTCGTTTGAATGCGGCGAAGAAGAAGACAATTGGGAAACACAAGAGTGTAGAACCTTTTGCCTTGACAACCACACCTACGACACTATCGACATACAGATGACCAACACCCCGGCAAGGGCTGCCCGAAAGACGATAACCTCTCGTCCGTTTTCTCTGGTAACGATAAGCAGCTTCATAATTGATGACTCCCTCACAGCGCGCGAGGCCGTTGCCGATTTCCTCGGAGGGTGGGACACCGTACGGCTTATGGTGAAGGGTGTGGAAAAAGCCGTGTACTGCGCTCCGGTCTGCGACAGCACGTCGGGTTCCAAGTCGTTTTTCAACATCGACTCGTGGGAATTCAATTCGCCGTTGTCGAACAGTTGGGACAAAAAATACATTTTCAAGGTAGTGGCCGCGGATTTGGAATAGCGCCGGCACGGTCTTTGCCGAAGGCATAAAAAAAACGGAGATCCGAAAAGATCTCCGTTTTTTGTTTTCTTCCTTTGAACTGTGATTATTTCACATTGTTGCGGTAGGCTGTCATGGTGTTCATCAGCAGCGACACGCGGGTCATAATGCCCACGCCGCCGGGCACGGGTGTGATGTGGCTGCATTTGGGTGCCACGTGTTCGAAATCCACGTCGCCGGTGATGTAGTAGCCTTTGGGGTTCGACAGGTCGTCGACGCGGTGTATGCCCACGTCAACCACCACGGCGCCTTCCCTCACCATGTCCTCGGTAACGAAATGGCGTTTGCCGATAGCCACAACAAGTATGTCGGCCTGCAGGGTAAGCTCCTTGAGGTTTTGCGTGCGGCTGTGGCATAGGGTTACGGTGCAGTTGGCATTTTTGGCGTTTCGCGAAAGCATGTTGGCCATGGGTGTGCCAACTATATTGCTGCGGCCTATCACCACGCAGTGCTTGCCCGAGGTTTCGATGCCGGAGCGTTCGAGCAGTGTTTGTATGCCGAAGGGTGTGGCGGGCAGGAAGGTGGGCATGCCCAGCACCATCTTGCCCACGTTTATGGGGTGGAAACCGTCCACATCCTTGTCGGGATTGATGGCGTTGATGATGCTGTTTTCGTTGATATGCTTGGGCAGTGGCAGTTGGACGATGAATCCGTCCACGTCGGGGTCGTTGTTGAGGAAAGCCACCACGTCGAGCAGCTCTTTTTCGGTCATGGTTTCGGGATAGCGGTACACGGAGGATGTGAAACCCACGCTTTTGCTGTCCTTTTCTTTGGATGCCACGTAGGTTTTGCTGGCGGGGTCTTCGCCCACAAGCACTGCCGCAAGGTGTGGGGCGCGCAGGCCTTTTTCGGTGTTGAGGCGCACCTCGTTGGCAATTTCGTCCTTTATCTGTGCGGCTATGGTTTTTGCGTCGATTACAATTGGGGGCATAGTAGATGGTTGTTTTATCGTTGAGTGTTTTTTTGTTTATCGTCTGCGACGGGCTATGTTTTGCAGGCTTCGGCCGCCTTTGTTGCTCACCATTTTCATCATTTTGCGGGTGTCGTCGAACTGCTTTATGAGCCTGTTCACCTCTTGAATGGAAGTGCCGCTGCCGTTGGCTATGCGCAGTTTGCGGCTGCCGTTGAGCACCTGCGGGTTGCGGCGTTCGTAGGGGGTCATGGAGCCTATGATGGCCTCGATGCTTTTGAAGGCGTCGTCGCCGATTTCCACGTCTTTGGAGAGTTTCGACATTCCGGGAATCATCCCGATAAGGTCTTTCATGTTGCCCATTTTCTTTATCTGGCCTATCTGCGAGATGAAGTCCTCGAAATTGTATTCGTTTTTGATGATTTTTTTCGAGAGTTTGCGGGCTTCCATCTCGTCGTACTGCTCTTGTGCGCGTTCCACAAGGGTAACAATGTCGCCCATGCCGAGAATGCGGTTGGCCATACGCTCGGGGTGGAACACGTCGAGGGCGTCCATTTTTTCGCCCACGCCGACGAATTTGATGGGTTTGTCCACCACATAGCGTATGGTGAGGGCCGCGCCGCCGCGGGTGTCGCCGTCGAGTTTGGTGAGCACCACGCCGTCGTAGTCGAGACGGTCGTTGAAGGTCTTGGCGGTGTTCACGGCGTCCTGACCGGTCATGGAATCGACCACAAAAAGGGTCTCCTGCGGGCTGAGGGTGCTTTTCAGGTTGGCAATCTCGTTCATCATCTCCTCGTCGACGGCCAGACGTCCGGCGGTATCCACAATAAGCACGTTGATGTTTTTCTGTCGGGCTTCGCGGAGGGCGTTTTGGGCTATCTGGAGGGGGTTTTTGTTTTCGGGTTCGGAATAAACGGGGACTCCCACCTGTTCGCCAAGCACGTTGAGCTGTGTGATGGCGGCGGGACGGTACACGTCGCAGGCGGTGAGCATAACGGTTTTGCCGCGTTTGTTTTTCAGGTGGTTGGCCAACTTGGCGCTGAAGGTGGTTTTTCCGGAGCCTTGCAATCCGGCCACAAGCACTACGGCGGGATTGCCCTTGAGGTTGATGTCCACGGCCTCTTCGCCCATGAGCTTGGTGAGCTCGTCTTTCACAATTTTCACCATCAGCTGCCCGGGTTCAATGGAGCCAATAACGTTGCGTCCCAAGGCTTCGGCCTTCACCTTGTCGGTGAACTCCTTGGCAATTTGGTAGCTTACGTCGGCGTCGAGAAGGGCGCGGCGCACCTCTTTCACGGTTTCGGCGACGTTGATGTCGGTTATCGAGCCTCGGCCTTTCAGCACTTTGAAGGCCCGTTCCAGTTTAGAACTTAAATTTTCAAACATTTCTTGCTGTCTATTTTTTTGCAAAAATACGTTTTTTTTGCGACATTTGGAAATGTGTTTTAATGTTTTTGTCCACACCACTTACGAACAATCTGAATGACAGTACTTTATTGACAAATAACATCAATCAAACACTTTTTTAATAATGTACGTGCAATTTTTTTGACCTAAAAACGTAACCTTTTCGGAAAAAAAACGAAAAAAATACGATTGAACCGAGAAAGTTTTTTTTGACGTAGAGATTGTATTGGTTCAACGTAAAAACTATCAAGCAATATGAAGCAACTAAAAATAAACGTATCCTACACGGAACGCAGTCAGGACAAGGCTTTTGACAAGTATTTGCAGGACATCTGCAGCGAAAAGCTGCTCACCCCCGACGAGGAGGTGCGTCTGGCGCAGAAAATTCGCGAGGGCGACGAGCAGGCTCTTGACAAGCTGATAAAAGCCAACCTGCGATTTGTGGTTTCGGTAGCCAAACAGTACCAGAACCAAGGGCTGGCACTGCCCGACCTTATCAACGAGGGCAACATAGGACTTATAAAGGCCGCCAAACGTTTCGACGAGACCCGTGGGTTCAAATTCATATCGTACGCCGTGTGGTGGATACGCCAGTCGATACTGCAGGCCATTGCCGAGAACTCGCGCATTGTGCGTCTGCCGTCGAACCAGCTGGGCGTGCTCAACAAGATAAAGAAAGAGATTGCACGCCTTGAGCAAAAGCTGGAGCGCCCGCCGTCGGAGACCGAAATTTCGGAACATTTGGACATGCCGATAGAGAAGATAAAAAGCATTCTGGAAAACTCGGGCAGGCACATATCCATCGACGCGCCTCTTGCCAACGACGAGGATACCAACTACATAGACGTGATGCCCAACGACGACACCCCCGACACCGACGACAACCTGCTTCAAGAGTCGCTCTCCACAGAGGTGGAACGGTCGCTGGCAACGCTTGGCGAAACGGAACGCGGAGTGCTTAAAATGGTGTTCGGCATAGGCATGCCCCACCCGCTGAGCCTCGACGAGGTGGCCATGAAATACGACCTCACACGCGAACGCGTAAGGCAGATAAAAGAAAAAGCGCTGAAACGCCTCCGCCAAAGCACCAAGAGCAACAACCTCAAACCTTATCTATAACAGACCTGCCTTCTGCCGCACGTGGGCTGCCATCACGTTTGCAACACTGATGACGCCACTGGACAGACTTTTTTTTACCACGGATAACTTTTACTGCAAGAGCGAAAAAAAAATCACCGCCTTTTAACCACGGTACGCAAGCAATTACAGACCAATAGAAATTGACTATATATGAAGCAGTTGAAAATAACGCCTTCCATCACCAACCGCGAAGACAGGTCGCTGGACTTGTTTTTGCAGGACATCTGCAGCGAAAACCTGCTCAGTCCCGACGAGGAGGTGCGTTTGGCACAACAGATACGCGAGGGCGACGAACGGGCCCTTGACAGGCTGGTGCGATGCAACCTCAGGTTTGTGGTGTCGGTGGCAAAACAATACCAAAACCAAGGTCTCTCGCTCTCCGACCTTATCAACGAGGGCAACTTGGGGCTGATAAAGGCCGCGCGCCGTTTCGACGAGACACGCGGCTTCAAATTCATCACCTACGCCGTGTGGTGGATACGCCAGTCGATACTGCAGGCCATTGCCGACAACTCGCGCATGGTGCGCCTGCCATCCAACCAGCTGGGAGTGCTTAGCCAGATAAAGAAAGAGGTGGCACGCCTTGAGCAGGAGCTGCAACGGACACCATCCGATACCGAGATTTCGGAGCATCTGGACATACCTTTGGACAAGATTCGCAGCGCATTGAGGCACTCGAGCCGCCCCATTTCCATCGACGCCCCCCTTGCCACCGACGAGGACACCAACTACATAGACGTGATGCCCAACGAGAACACCCCCGACACCGACGACAACCTGCTGCACGAATCGCTGTCGCAGGAGATAGAACGGTCGCTCTCCTCCCTCGGCGAGACGGAACGCGGAGTGCTAAAAATGGTGTACGGCATAGGCATGCCCCACCCGCTGAGCCTCGACGAGGTGGCCGTAAAATTCGACCTCACCCGCGAACGCGTGCGGCAGATAAAAGAAAAAGCGCTGAAACGCCTCCGCCAAAGCTCCAAATGCAACAACCTCAAACCGTATTTGTAAGAGGGGGGGGGATTTTCAGGTGTTTGATTAGAACAAAAGGCCCGCCGAATTGGTTTTTGGCGGGCTGTTTTGTTTCTTGAGAATCAACGTTTTAAAATTCTCCACGTATTGCCTGAAGCCGTTTAATTATCTCATGTTTGAGCCCATCATCTGAAACTTGGTCCAGTTTGAGCGGATCGTCAATATAGTTTTTTTTGTCGAGAGCTGCAAAAACTTTGTTAATACGCACATCGAGCCAAAAAACATGGCCATAAACCTGATTCAGCTCCGATTTTTTCCTTTCTTTGTAATATTTTGTCTGCTCAAGCATATACACTGCATTATTAAAAAGTTTGGAAATTGCAAAGTACTTGCTGTTATTGTTTTTTACCAAATCAATTACAGAATCTATCCATGTGGCAATTTCGGAATGGTAGGCGCCATAATTGTCGAGAAATGGGTTGAACCATCCGAAAAAAGCGGAATTGGGATAAAAGGATGACACCAACGCTTTTGTTGAGTCGATACAACTTTGGCTGTACTTATAAAAGAGCGGTGTCTCGAAAAGCGCCCGCTTAGCGCTGTTAGTATTAAGCACATCTTCCAAGAAACGGCTGGCAGCGACAAGGCGGTTCACCGTGTCGGTGATCTGCTTTGAAAGCTTCTGGTTGCGCTGTTTGAGCATTGCGCAAGAATCCGACAATTTGCGGATAGACAGCCGCGCCTCGGCTATCTGCAGCCTGAGCAGCATTACACTGTCCACCGCAGGCGGCAGGGTATCGTCTGTAACCGGACCCACAATTGTGCCACCATCGGCAACTTTTTTGTTGTCAGAATTGATTTTTGTGTAAATTGCCGGTTTAGGCGTTCTTTTATTAGTGTCGGGAATTGCCAAAACACACTTATCAATAGTGCAAGGCTCCGAAGCAAGCGCATCTGCCCCAACAAAAAACACCGGCAGGAAAAACAATGATATTGAAAAAACATTGACTTTTACCATAAAACGAAACTTTTATTATTGGAGTGATTGTATCATCTTTGAAGCATCCCATTTGTCAAATCCTTGCAACACAGTATTTGCGTCCCAAATTGCATCCTCACATGCTCTACGCGATTGAAGATAAGCTGCATTGTCTGAAAATATGTTGTTTTTCACTTTGTTGTTGTGTGCGTCCACCATGCGCATTACACAGTTCATCAATGAGCGTTTGGCAGTTTTTTCCGCACTATTCAGCTTGTTGTTTAGAGCCGTGTTATTTTTATACGGCTCCTTTCCTTTATAGCGATTAACTGTTGCCATAATTGAATAGTAAACAGCGGAGCTTCGGCAATCTTTAGCCCTATTTACTGCGTTGAGAGCGCTACGATAGCCACTAACGTAGCCCAAGAACCGATTAACATCCCTGGAATAAGATGCCACGCCATTGTAGCCGCCTTGTGCCAAGAGCCTGCCCACCTTATCCAATTCATCCATTTTATCTTTCGGCCAAACCGATGAATTGAAGAGACTTTCGGCTTGGGATATGTAAAGCGAGCAGATGTGCGAAGAGATGTCGCTGAAAAGTTTGTCAGCATCGGCATCGGAGAGCAGACTATACGGTCCTTTGGAGCTGTTTGCCGTAACCGAAGCCTCCACACGTATTTCGTTGTACAGGGCACTGTACACCTCCAATGCTTTGGTAAGCGAGGGTTGCGAGGCAATGCTGTCGGACTGCTGGATATGCTCTACGAAAGAGTAGGCTTTTATCTTCTTCTTTTTGATGCCGGACGCATCCAAATTGGACTTAAACAACAACAGCACCGCCGATACGATAAGCAGTAGCAAAACTATAAGGGCTATTTTTGCAATCAGCCGTTTGGTTTCATTGTTTTTTTTTGTCATAATCGAATTATTACCAATCAACGTTTTCTGAATTATTAGTAGCACTACCATTTGCCCCCTTCGGCTTGCTCACACGTGAGGGGTCGGGGCGTTTTTTCCCGTCCCTTCAGTATTACCAGCAGGGTCTTGGCTCGCGCTTTTAGTTTGTGTTTGTGGCTGTTCCTTTTTACCCCCCCCCCCTGTAGTGGAACTACCGCCGCTTGGGGTAAATTCATCATTATTGGTGGTTTGGAGAGAATTGTTGTTATCTTGTTTTTTTTGATTGTCGGAAGAGGAATTGTTTTGTTTACCTTTCAGTTCTTCGAGATTCTTTTTTAGTTTTTTGAGGCTGTATTTTCCATCTTTTGAGTCGTAAGCCGACTTTACGGCATTTTTGAGGCTGTCGGGTGGTACATTTTCTTTTAGTTGCTTGTATAAATCGTAGCACTCTTTCCAATGTTTATTTGTTATTTCCGGATGCTCTTCGAGAGGTTTTGTGAATTCGATAAGCTCTTTTTCCAAGAACTCTTTGTATTTATTGGATTTTATGGCGTATTTGGTCCATTCATCAGTATTTTTGGCATTTAGAGATGACACGTCTTGTTTCTCGAGATCATCTTGGTTTTCTGTCGGTTCTTCTGCTGCGGGGTCTTGAGGGGTTTCCACCTCCACCGGCGTTTTCCACAAATAATGCCCAATAGCACAGCCAATCGCAAGGCCTAAGGCAAAAAGTATTATAAGAAGATAATCTCGGAAATAGCACTTTTTGGAATTGCTTTCGCTTGCGTTTTTGTCTTTTTTTTCAACCACCAACTTAGGCGGCAATTTTTCGCCTTTTGGCAATGACAGATCAACCTTTGCTGTGCCTGCAGATATTGAATAATTGTCTGTGAGCTTTGTCATTTTTATAGTATAGTTTTTAGTTTTTGCGTCAACAGAAATTTTGAAGCCCTCGCTACTTTCATAATTCTTATGCCCCAAAGTAACTTTGTTTTCCCCCTCTTTCAACTTAAGCTGAACAATGCCGCTCTCATCTGTTTTGGGACTCAGATTCCCACATGTCACCGACACGCCTTCTATAGGCTTTCCTGTTTCTTTATTATCTATTATCTCAATTGTAACATCTTTTTCAAATTCCCAACCAGCCTCTTTGGGGGATTTAAGGGTTATTTCGTTGCCTTCTCGTGTTAAATATTTATAAGAGTCTGCCATTTTTTTAATAGGCAGAAGTTTTTCTTCGAAACCGGATTTGGAATACTTCACGCAGAATGGGTTTTCAGCATTTTCGAAACAAGCATATACCGGGGTGGAATCATCGTTGCTTTTCACCGCTGTGGCAAAGCCGTCTGCAGATTTTTTTATGGTTAACACCCTGCTGATTGGGGATGTAATCTTATCCACATTAGCAGAAGGGAATACTTTTTTATCGGCATCCACCAGAAACACGAATCTTTCGCCATACTCTTTTTGGATAGGATTATTGAGAAACTTTATCAACTCCTCTTCTTTTTTATACTCGCGGTAGGCATAAGTCTTAGAGTTTTCGGACAGTGGTGGCAACTGCAAGTTGGGAGCAGCGGTGAGATATTTTTCAATTTCTTGGATTTGCTGATTCTTGTCTGCAAAATACCTGGAGAAATCGTCGTTGGTGTACAGCGTCATCAGTTGTGAGAAATCCGCCATCAGTTGTTTCATGAACTGCACAAGCTTGGTGCTGTCTTTCAGCCACTTTTTGCCTGTATAGAACGTGGCAGAAAGAATTCCGGTATCACCAACATTACCAGTTTCCTTTCCCTTCCATGCACATCCGTAAAAAAAACCACCTCTATTATTAGACAAATAATAGCAACTGTCAAGTTTCATCATATCTCTAACCGGTCTTCTAAAATCATTTTCAACATTGTTCATCCATGCGACGGCTTGAGGTTTCGAATAGATTTTCTCCGAATTGTTTTTTACTAATATCTCCATATAATTCTTCTTTTAATATATTTAGCTAAATATTCCTTTTTTTCTTACCGGGTTGGTTCCCTGCATCATAAGCTCAACTATCTTGTCGATATCAGTTTTATCCATGTGAGCAAAATTTACAGCAAATACTTCTCCCAGCGAAAAACTTATTACTGGCCATTCACTAACATCTATATTAGCTTTTTTCACATCTTCTTTTAAATTTTCCTTCAAATTACCCAAAGCTCCGCTTGTTACCCAACTTTTCACTTGCTCATTTCTTTGAATTCCTTTTTCTTCAGCATCTTTATCAGCTTTATCACTTTTTGTTACCACAACATAAACTCCAACAGATTTATCTGTGAAAATTTCTTGAAAGAAGTTGCGCAAAGCATCGTGGACCTCAATCTGGGTTGCTTCTATACCAAATTGCTCCAATTCAGGCACAAGTTTTTCCATAGCACCATACTCCCAAACAAAGAAATGGATTTTATCATTATTATCATTCAAATAGCTTTTAACCTGATTCAAAACGTTTTGTTCTTCTTCAGTTATTTGATAACCATTTTCCTGCTTATAGACACCCGAATAGATTTCGCCTGCGAGATCCATTATTAAAAACCTATGCTCTCTGCCCCTATTATCTTTGAAAGTAAAAGTCATAGCAGGCAGCTGAAAAGATTCACTTGTCGGTGGAAGTGCAGAGATACTACCATCACTAAAATTCATTTTCCTTATCAAACTATTTGCAAAAGTATTTGCCCCAGTTATATTATTAAAATTCAAATTTTGCTTTTCTTTGCTCAAGTATGAAAGCAAAGCAGCAATAAGACAGGTTTTTCCAGTACGTTTGACACCCCAAAAATAGACCTGAGTATATTCGCCGGGCAAGCTATTCTGGCGCTGCCAGTTCCCCATTTGTGGCTCTCTATAACCGTTTATTGCTTCACATTCTGCTTTGGTAAAAATGCCTTCCGACTCAAGTTCTTCGTATGAAACAATATTGTTAACAACAGCTTGCTGGATAGCAAGAGCATTTTGAGCGTTTCTGTCTTTTTTTAGTGCGGCAATAAAGTCATCGTGAGTCTTATTATTGGCAATCATCTGCTCTGCCTGTGCTTTATGCTTGCCGTTGGGGTGTTTTTCGATATAGGTTTGCAGGTCGGGGGTGCGTCCGCTTTGCTCTGCATACTGCCAGTCTGAGTCGTCGGTAAGTTCCGAGATTCTATTGTTGCATTCTTTGTCGTGTTTGCCCGGGTAGTCGCGCATATAGGCTTTGTATGCGTCAATCGTGTCTATTTTCTTTGTTTCAATCCACGGCAGGTCGTCGAGCATTTGGAGACATTGCTGTATATACTGTCCCTGCGGAAAAAGGGTTTTGTACTGGTTGTACCAAGCCGCGTCGTATTCATCTTTTACGGCGTCCCAAAGGATATTGTCCAAATCGCTCAACATCTGCTGTACGGCGCCTACATTATTGTCGTTGGGATAATCTGAAATATAGTTGCGGAGCATCTGCAAGTTATTTTCCCTGTCTGCCTGCGGCCAGCACTGTCCAATGTCCAATGGTTTGGCAATTGGCACCTTGGGGAATATTGTTCAGCACCTGTGCTTGGAAATTCTGTATATCTTGCCAAGCCTGGAGTTGCCTTCCCTGCACCAATGTATTCAGTTTGTTCTGAACATCGTTAAAATGACCGGCGTTGTAGTTTGGAGTCCCCTGAGCATAGTAATCGAGGTATTTTCTATAAAAATCTTCTTTGTTTCCTGTTGTGGCCTTGGTATAAACTTCGGACTCCAGAGCGCTCAAAACGAGTGGATCCAAGCCTGCATCGGCCAATTTTTGCGGTGTTATAACACCACCGTTCTGTATTTCAACCATCCCCAAAACATACTTTGCCAATGCTTGTTTGGGAATAGTGTTGCATGAGTTTAAAATTTGATCTATTGTTGGCATGTTTTTATTATATATTTTTATATTTATATCACAGTTGGTCCATTACTATCGTCTGAATTATTTTTTTTGCATGAGAAAAGCGGTTCGGCCGGAGTGGGGTCTGTAACCAGCCATGGGGTCCAAACCATAATAACCGCACAAATGAAGGCGGCCAGAATCGCAACCCAAGATATCGGCGGATTCTTCACTTTTTTCCACAAATTGGCAATAGAATTGCCAGCCTGAGAATATTTGAATGTTTGGTATTGGTCGCCGTAACCGATGTCGGACAGCTGTTGGTACTGTTCCTCCCAATCGGCAATAACACCTTTCAGTAAATTGAGATTGGAAGGGAAACTGACATTGAACACCGTCATACCTTCGATATTTTGAAGCCAATGTTTACGGTCGTCTCTTATATCACTCAAACTGGGTGGGGCAAGGTGTGATTTAAGGCTTTTGGCAAGCAAGGCGGCATCGGGATTGCCACTCTCGAAGTCGATATAATCATCCACGCGCTGCTGCACATAGGTGTCGTATTCGGCATCCATCTGGCCTGCGTCTTTCACTATTGTTTCCACATTGTTTTTCAATTCGTCCCGTTCGCCAACGAGTGCCATATAACCGTTAAAAAAACGTCCCGACACAAGTAGCAGCCCTGCCAACAGCACGCAGCATAATAAGAAAACAGATCTCCGTACCCAAAGTTTGCCTTTGTTGGCTTTGGCAATACACATCATGTAAACAGCTGCTATCATCAGCACAAGGAAAATAGCAAGCATTGCCAATGCCTTGACAAGGTTGCCTTTCTCATAAAGGTAGTATCCCATAAAAGCGGGATATGAGTACAAAACCAAAATCGCCAGAGCTATAACCATACCCCAGCAGAGCTTCGGTTTATGCCTAAATTGAAGAATGTTTCTTTTATTCATTTCAGATTATTTATATTTTTTTACTATGCCACAGTGGGTTTTTGCATATTTTTTGCCACAAAAACCACAAAACAGAAATCGTTTTTGAAGAAATCGTAGTCCACCCAAGCACTGCCTTGGTCGCCCCATGCCGTACCCCACGAGTTGCGCACACGGAAGGCGTGCAAGGAATCGTTGTAGCCAACCAAAGCCATAGCATGGAAAGCATGGGGACCGGAATAACCCGAAACATCGTTTTTTATCACATCGGACGAATTGCAGCTGAGAAACCGCATGCCAACGCGCGCTCCACACACCAGCGGCACCGAATCGTTGAGGTAGGCTTTGACACTGCCGACGGATACCGACGCAAGCCTTCCGAAAGTTTCAATCCGATTGCTGCTATCTCCTATGAAGGTTCCGTTACAGTTTTGGAAATTGGTGGCGTCGGACATTGCCATGGAGGCGGCACCACGAGTTTGCAGGGCGACAAAAGCCGCCTCGAAAACCGAGCCCGAACAATTGGGACCTTTGACATTGTCGTCGATCCCGTACCATAAGTCTTTGGGGGATGTCTGGTTTTGCGGAATTTGCAGCTGATTAGCGGTCCAATGGTTTTCCAGTGCGTTGAGGGCTGTTTTGAGGTTGTATCCCACAGCCCAAGCCACGCAGGTGCCTTTTTTGCCTTGGTCACCAATAGGGGGGAAAAATGGTTCGAGCGACACTTGGGAAGGCAGGTTGGTGGTGTCCTCATCGTTGTATGGAGGCACAACTTCGGGTATGCGGTCCCAGTCCTCGTTTTCTGGCAAGTAACCTGTTTGGTCGTTCAGCACCACAACGTTTTGCTGGTACTGACGGCAATAGCTGCACGTCTTCACAAAACATATAAGTATCAACAACATGGCTATCGCCGCGAGTATTTTCACAGCTGTTGCGACGTCCTCGTTTCTTTTGCTAACTTTGTTTTTTTTGTTATTTGTAGCCATAGTAATCAGTTTTGAGGACAGTTTACCAAAAACTCCCACCATGTGCCGTCGCCAAGGCTCATCACCTCCACGGTAACTTTACCTTTGGTGAAATTGACCACCGCAGTTGGTGCCGAGTTGTATGTGCTTCCCGAATAGTTAAATACGACTTTGTCTTTCACGCTACTTCCATCGTGTATGACAATGGAGTCGGGTACAACTTGCGTATTGTATTGAAAAACGAACGACCCCGACTGTTGCCCCATGTCGAACACGCCAACATATCCCTCGTCGCCACCCGATTTCACCTGCGCGTTGCAAGGCCGCACCTGAGGCTGAGTGTTGCCGGGCAGCTGGTTGTTGTTGTCGTTATTCGAAGGTATTACCACCACTTGCTGCTCGCAATCGCATCCGCAGAAATTCATATAATGCCGGCCAAACAAATACCACAACAACAAACCAATAAGCGCTAACAACAATAGCAACAGCAGCCAGTTGAGGCAGCCTCGCATCCGTTTCCACCAAGGGAGTTTTACAGCGTTATACCGAGCTACAAATTCAGTATCGCCAGTAATGGTTTCGCTTGCCGGATCCCTATCCCAGCCGGCAAATTCAAAGCCTTCATTGGGTTCAACATTGGGTATTTCGTTTTCGTCCACACTGTCGCCATAATACTTGGTATAGTGGTTCTGTCCTTCGATTCGACCGTTCTCACCGCCGTTGAAACGCACATCGTATGGAATTTTACGGTATTGGGCCACGAAATCCACGTCTTGGGTTACGGTGTGGTTGTTGGGGTCCTTGTCCCATCCGACAAATTCATAACCATCTTGCGGCTGCACCTCCGGGACTTCGCTTTCGGATACGGTTTCGCCATGCTTTTTAGAGTACTCACTCCGTCCCAAAATTTCGCCACCATCGTCCGACACAAAACGAACACTGTACACGGCTTCATCGTTTTCCTCAATGTCGGGGGGTATGGGCTTTTGTTCGGCACTGTCGGGTTCTTCGTCTACCGGCTCGCACACAGCCACAAACTCCATATCGGATGTAACTGTTTTGCCTTGAGGCATTGATGGCTCCCACCGTGCGAAATAAAATCCTTGTGCAGGGGTTACTTTCGGAACGTCGCTTTCATCACTTATAGTCCAGCCATATTCACGTTGGTACGACTCGCGCTCCACTTTACCTTGACCTTTCACAGTGTATTTTATAGTATAGATAGGATGGTCTCCCGAATCGATAATCAAAGTCTCCAAAGGCCTGTCTGATCTTTTCGAAACGCCCCAGACTCCGAACAGCACATGGCCATTCACCACATAAGTCATGGCATCCTCCCCGTTCTGAATTAAGGGTGCAAGGAATTCCTTTTGACTATCGGGAGCAGAGGATATTGCGTCGGCAATGGCTTGCTTAATTGCTTTGTACTGGTCATTGTACTTTTTGAATTCGGTGCCGCTGTCGGACAGCTTGAAGGCGACAGACGTATCGTCGGCATTCACCACAAACCATTCCAGAAAATTGCCCACAAGCTTGGGACGGGCAAAACACTTGTCGAAATCCCAATCCGAAACGAACCTTGAAAACACATTACGCACCTCATCTATTCGCTCATAAAAAGGGTACTCCCCTATATACTTCGGAGTGAAATCACGCAGATCGATTGTACATATCTTTTTCATATCCATTCCAATCTATTCTATTATTTTCTCAAACTCGTTCAACAATTCTCCAAGCTCGGCATTGGCATTGATGTCATATCTTGGCAAATCGCAACTTATAATAAAAGCCGCTATCATTCTTTGGTTCCATTTTTTTTCATTATGTATTTCGGGCAGACGATCACGTTCTTGATGTTCAGCATCTGTCGCTGGCAACCTATTTTCATATTTTTCCAAAAGGCGGATAGTTTCATTGACCCCCAAAGACGGCAAGTCGTCAACCAAGTTGAATTCCAAATTCAATTTATAATCCAAATTTTGTGCCTGAATATTTTCTTTACTCTCTTCGGAAATAAAACCGTTGTATCCAAATGACTCTACAAAAGAATTGATTTTTTCAGCCAAGCATTCCGATATAACCCCCGGAAGACTATCTTCACTTATCTGTCCGATAAAACAAACAATTTCATTGGCCAGCACATTGTTCATCTCCAACGTGTCGTACAATGCGAAAAGGTAGTATTGCAACAAATCAATGCATTGAAACTGATCCCTTGTTTTTGCCGACACCGAAGCCATAAAATCATTTTTCCACAATTGTTCAAACCTTTCCACCATTTTCTGTGCCATGGTAGGTGCCATTTGCTTAATTCCCAGCAGTCTGTCAAAATCTATCCCCTCGTTTTCCAATTCATCCATCACCTCCTGCTCGGTATCCACTAATAATTCTATCTTTAGCCTATCAATGTTATACTCCCTCGACTCCTCTGTGGCGAGTCCGGCTTTGTTAAACAAGTCTTCCTCCCTCCCTGTACGGCGGTCTGTTCCGGCATGCACTATTTCAAATATACAATTATATATTTTAGAGCTTGGTATCATCAGCTCGTCAATCAGTTTTCCCCAAAGGAATGGATTTTGTTCTCCCGATTTCCTAATCTCTCTACGGATAGTTGCAGCATCTTTTCTTGCCTTTTTCACTCTCTCATGATGGTCGTCGGAATGATATTCTTGTTTCAGCAGGATCTCAAGCTGAGATTTCAGATTTTTGTGATCCTTGCCGAATTTTTCTGTTCGTGCCGCTTTCACGTTTGGCGAAAGCACGTTCAGCCCGTTTATTATGGCCTTTGTGCCATCGTTGCCGGCAGTGGCGGAATCTTGCCATGCCTTGATCGGGTCAGCAAAATGCTCCTTTACAAAATCATTGTTTACGAAAGACTCTTTCAGCCGATCCATAAAATCCGGATAACTGGCGTATATATGCAGTTCTGTCTCCGGAGTGCGACTATTGGGGTCGTAGCCATCGAATATTTGGCGAGAGTAGTCAAAATCTCTCAGCATATACATATTCTGGAAACCGGCCTGCGACTCGGTCCATTTGTTGAACCAGTGGTCGCTGTAGCCTTCGGCCTGAAGGACATCTTTGTACAGTACTAATTTAAAACGGCGCTGCCACCTGTTGTCCAAGTCGGAGTCGGGAGTTTCGTTCTGATATTCGAGGTCTTTGTTGAACCAAGTGTTTACAATGAACAATGGCGATATGCCTGTCTTTCCGACAAAAATCCCCCTTTCTTCCGGGGTCGCGGCTATATTGCTGTTCACCCATTCTTTCAGTACAGGCCCGTTTGTGCAGGCTTTGCTGTCGTTGTTGTTGTGGCAGAACAGCAGTGCGCTTATCCGCTTAGAGCTGGAATATTTGTTGAAAAGATATGTAACTTTTCCTCGGCGGTAAACTGTTGTGAGATTTTTGCCCACTTTCAGTTCATTTTCTTTGCGGACGTTATCGGGTTTCAGTCCCGGAAAATCCAATATGTCCAAATCGTTCAAAAACTTTCTGTCTCCCACTTTCGAAGTGTCTATTGGTATGCTTATTTCTGCCGTTAATGCGCTAAGATACTTCTTGGCTATGGATAGGGTACTGCCACTCTTGAGTTTTACATTTGCTTCCGGATTAAAGCTCTCTGGTGTGTATTGCCTGTTTGACCTCAAATCATCGAGAAGCGCCACATCAAGCAAAGTCCCATTTTTTTTCAGCACGGCGCCAAACTCCACATACAATTCGTCGGCAAAATCCACTTTTCTATAGATGGCAAGCAACTCGTCGAACAAATCATTAAAATCAGCATTGTCGTTCCACAACATTTTTATCAGCGAAACAATGTCGCCTTCGCTTAGTGCCCTCACATTTGACATGAGGAACCTGAAATAATTGGTGGAGAACAACGTGTCCAAATTGTTGCCACGCATTTTTCTCAAATATTCCTCAACATTAGCCACATCAACCTCGTCGAGAAGTGGTTTTTTATTTTCCGCTGTTGTTGTTACGCTGTCTAATATGCTCTGTATACTATACATCGTTTCCGTAGCATCCCTCATATTCCTATCCACTTGGTTGTAGTATGCTTCCGCCATAATCAGGATAAGGTCGGCAAGCGACAGCAGCTGGACCCGAAGATAGCCTTCTGGCATCGAGGCGTTGCGGGCCGTAAAACGGGTAACCACACCTGTAGCCTCTATCTGGCTGCCTCTTTCTGAGGGATTTATCTCGTCTTTAAAATTGTATGACTCGTCGCCATTTTTTACACAAAATGGAGTATTGGGCTCTGACAGCAATGCTGTGACAAGATACGACTTGCCAACTTGGCTCTCGCCGAATACGGCCACGGAACAATTCTCGTCGGTAGCAAACTTTAGCTTGCGCAACTCCTTGCGGATATCAATCAGTTTAGACCTGTAATTGGTGTTTTTAACGAAACCGCTATGATCTTTATCAAAACCCGCCGCTTTGTCCACCAAATTCAAAGTGTCGTCAATTTCACTCATTTTCACTGTTTTTAAGCATTATTTGTTTCCAATATTTATCTCAAACACTCCCGAATCAAGCCAGTAGCAATCAGGATCGTTAAGGCTCTGTATCTCAAGCTTAAAATCCCCTGCCTGCAACTGATTTCCATCATTGTCTTGCACATCTTCTATGATTAGTTTCTCTATATCGTCACCGGGGTCGGGGCGCGACATCTCCACCGTCAAAGGAGTATTATGCGTAATACTGTTGATGTAAGATTCTTCCTGATTTTTGAGTTGTGCCTCTGTCCAATCTGGATGTTGGCTCTTTATCCCCGCCCTGATACTCTCGTAATTCACATCCAACAAGTAAAATGGCCGATATGGATAAACGGGGCTGTCATACTGAGCCGAACCTATAAATATGGGAAAGTTTGTAATTCCGGCCACCTTTCCCTGATTTTGTGCGGGGGTGATAAAACTTTCATGATTTGTCCTGTCGCCATACTCCTTGAAATACCTTGTGGTGGGTTCCAACTTACTCCCCAATAGCGAAAGGTCCAACGCGAAACCGTTGTATCCGCCCTTGTTGGAAGCCAGATAACCCAGCATCGCGCCAATGGGTACAATACTTTTCGAATTATTTATCGTTCTATAGGTGGCATTTAAAAATGGGTACCAGTTTTCCATACGGCACTTGTTCAAAGATATCAGCCTGTTGGGGGCTACAGGCATATATTTAAGAAACAAATCCCTTATCGGCTCAAGCGAACTTGGGCGACCCGACAGCAAAATTATGTCACAATCAAACGAGGCGAGTATTGCCGACACTATGTGTATCAAATCATCCATTGAACGGGTTATGTACTTCGACACAACTGTTTTGTCATACTTCCATTTGATGTCCTTCAAGTCAAAACCAAAAACGTTCTTAAACTTGTCAATCACAGCACTGCTCGGCTCAATTTTTGAAAATATGTCCTGATAAGTCAGATCTTTTGACCCCTCGCCAGCGGACAAAAGCTTCAGAAATTCATACATAACAGGCACCAGCACCTGCAAATTGAAATCTCTCCTAAGTTGCTGGTCAGCATAAGTTTGAGCAGCATGATTACGTCCCAAAAAATGGTGCATCCGGCCTCTAATATCTGGCAAAGTGTCGACAAACATTTGCTCTATCTGACCATCCTCGCCCTGCAAAAGCACATTCGAGATAAGATTGTTCAGCATATCGTCGCCAGCCTTGTCGAAGCTGTCCCAAAACAACGGCTCTGGCTTCAATTTTGAGCTTGAACTCTTGTCATATTCATATCTGCACACCATCACATCGCTTGTACCCGCACCTATATCCACCGAACCAATAACAACATTCTTTTTTCCGTTCCTTTCTTTGCCATATATTTGATAAAATTCCGATTCGCAATTCTTATATGTCTCAGTCATCAAATTGTACAGATACACGAACTGTGAACATGTAGCCTCATCATACATCCATTGGGGATTATCATCATTCACATTGTCCAAGTCGGGAACTATTTTCACATCAGCCATTCCGAGATTGTCTTGTTTGGAAAGAACATACAGAGCGTCTTTAAGGCATTCGTGAAAAGCTTTCTGCTCACTTTTCGACATACCTGTGGGGCATGTCATAACAATTTTTTGCAATTGTCTTGGAATACTTGTATCACCTTTACCTTTGCGGTATTCCTCACTGTTTATTTGTACTATCGCCTGAGTAACTATCTCCATAAAAGCCATAGTCATGAGACTTTTTCTCGAATATCTACAGCCTGCGCCACGTCCTCCATGGTTAATGGAGCCGTCCTCATTGAAAAACTCACTCACTCCGCTAATCCATGGCGATATTGGTCTTGTTGAATTGTCGCGGGGCACACACTTCCATTCTTTTTCTCTTGGTTTCTCGTCCCACAAATATCGTTTCGGACTTGAATATGTGGAATATTCTTGTACACCTAACGCCGCGCTCATAGTCCTATATGTCAATGCTATGGCCTCGTCGCCCAAACGAACCACACTTGGCCAGCAAAACTGTTTGCTTCCTGATTTATTGGGGCCAAAGTCCACTTTGTCGAAAGCGATTCTCATATCAAAGGACTCCTGCGAGCGATTCAATCTGCCATCTACACCTATGGGCGACCCAAAATCAAGCAAACCCAACGTTTCCACTTTTGTAAAATTCCCCTCAAACAATAACGCCGAAGTTCTTGAATTGCCAATGTCTATGATCATATCCACCGGTTTGACACCAATGCCACGGTCTTTAAACAATTTAACCCGATACAAATTGCAATTACTTGCTAAATAATCCATAAGGCAAACATACATCATCAAATAGGAATACTTCGCCTGCCCATCTGGAATACGCGAAATAAGCTCATTAAAATTATTAACACCATGAACCATCTCCATTACCGACTCCCTTACCCATGAATTGTCACCAGAACAAAAATCCATCAAATTACTTACGCTATCGCAAAATTGGAATTCTTTGGGTTGGGTTCCCATCCCTTGCTCAAAAATCGGACACTCACTGGTTATACTTCCTGTTGTATCATACTCACTTCTTGTATCGCCTAAATTCCGCAAGTTAAAAAAAATGAACATGCTGGCAGAAAAACAGTGGAGAAGTGCCCGATTCATTCGGATAATTTGCTAAAAAACAGCAAAATACGTTATTTTTGAACACAACT
>CALGGY010000041.1 GCA_937915785.1 uncultured Bacteroidales bacterium | reverse complement strand
AGCCTGCCGCTAGCGTTCATCCTGAGCCAGGATCAAACTCTTCATTGTAAGAATTTCTTCTGAATTGTCTTTTTTCACCTACTCTTTCCACTTGCCTGCCTGATAGGCCTCCCTCGGGATAGCCACGGCAGGAACGCTACATCCGGTTTCTGTTTCTTTCAATGATCTTGTCCCCCCTCCGACCTCACTTCCCGTCCTCTCGTTTGGGATTGCAAAAGTACAACCTTTTTCCAAACTGACAAAATTTTTTTTCGCTTTTTTTGCTTTTTTTTCGTAACTCGCTGGTTTTCAATCGGATTTTTTTTGAACTTTTTTCCGAGGGAGAGTGTTTTCGGGGGGATTTTTTCGGTGTTTTTGGATTCTTTGAGACAGTTTTTGGAGTTGTTTTGTGCATTTTTTTGTGTCGGATATTGCAGCTTTTACGTGGTATTCCATTGTAATTGATTGTTTATGTGATAGTTACATTATGTTTTTACCATTATACACGGGCGATATTATGTACATATATCGTTGTTATACAGATAGATACCCACACAGATGATGATAGATGGGGAGTGCTCGGCGTAGCGATGTGGTACTACATGCGGTAGAGTAGTATGGTACTACGCACTGCTGAGCTGTGAGTAATATAATAGAATGTAGTCCCTTCGGGACTCGGGAAATGCTGTGAATAGTATAATTGGTTTCGAATAAAAAAAACAGAGATGCCAAAAGCAGATGGCACCCCTGTTGACAAGTTCCGCACAACAGATAGTTTGAAGCACGGTAAACCCTCAGTCGTTCAGCGCTATCGTTTTTGTTATTGTGTATTCAAACGGCTCAATACTGGAGACGCACCTTTCTACCGATCTGAAAATCATCTTTATAGGAACCAGCGTATCGCCTTTGTTGTCGAAAACATAACTGTAGCACAGAACCACCTCCAAATCACCCTTCTTTTCCACCGAAACCAGTTCGCAACGCCGTATAGTCCCATTCTCACTGTCGATGGTTACACGAATTGTGTCTCCAGCATTTTTTTCCGTACCGATCCACATATAATGAGTGTACGGAATGTTGTTATCCGAAAAAGTTTCAATGCCAGCAAAATGCATTTTTTTGCCAAAAGCGTCGAACACACCTTTTCGGTTGATACAGGGGTTGTTGTTGAGCAACAATTTCACTTCGCCTATTTCAGAAGATGCGCACTGTCCTCTTGCTTTGTTTCCGGAGACTCCATCTTGAAAGTTATTTTTTATGGAAACCTTTATTTTTGAGCCGTTTCGCCTGCACAGTTCAGCTTCGGTTGCACTCACTTTGGCTTCCAAGCATGCACAGGTTGGCTCTTGTTTAATTCCGTTAAAATATTTATCCGAACTATACAAACATTCCGCACTCATTCCATACCGCTCCACGTTACGCATAGCCGTGTCCATAAAGCCAGAAAAAGTCGGATGCAATTGGTTTCCATTGCCAATAGCGTTTGGCTGTTGCGCATGTGCGTCAACAAACAGCGCAAACAAACAAATTATCTGTAAGTACTTAATCGCCTTCATTGTATGATCCTCCATGTTTTGTAATTATCGACGCATGTTTTTGTGCTGAAGCGGAATATGCCGAGCAAGAACGCGTGCTTTTCCCATTTCGCCACCAGCCTTTATGGTCAGCCCAGCGAATCTGACGGTTCTCACTTGTGGACAGTTGTGGATCTCTTTGATATCTTGGACAATCTCTCTTTTCCTTTGAAGAAATGCTGTACATAATCATTGGATATTCATATTTCCAAAACAATCCACTGCCTACAGCTACAGAAATGCCACCCAATAAAAATCGTTTCATTTCAGTTATTTTTTTAATGAATAAATTGTTTGATTATTTGCTACTCTATATTTAGAGTGGCTCTCGCTACTAAAAATTCCACGGTTGCAGCTCCTCCTAATTACTGCAAAAGATATGGGTTATTATTTCATTTGTAAAAATAAACAATAAAAACAGAAAAAAAAACAAAAAAAAAGTTAAATACACCTATCTTATTGATTACAGACAAATTGAGCATTGATTATTATTGTAGCTTATCGACCCAAATACTGTTTTTTTATTTTTGACTGCTTAATATATTACCCGAGTAGAGGTTGCGTCTCTCCGAGACGCTGTTTTTCAAGGTGTTTGCCCCCCCCACACTGAGTTCCTGGATTCTCCGCTTCGCTATCAAAATAGCCGCAGGCTATTTTTCATGTGGGGTTATTGAGATTGTGAGTCTCAGACACATTTTGGGGCAATGTATTTAGTAATCATTTTCCATTTTTTGAGGGAATCTGTGCATTTTTTCAGATATATCATTATACGCCAATAACTTAAACGGTTTTCAGATTATTTTTTCGAACAGTTTTTTACATTATGTCTGTTTTTTTCGTATATTTGCATTTTTAAAAAAATCACAACACTTATATTATTATGAAAAAAGTTATCACTTACGGCACTTTCGACATGCTGCACAAAGGTCATATAAATCTTTTGCGCCGAGCAAAGGATTTGGGCGACTATCTGATAGTTGGCGTCACCAGCGAAAGTTATGACCGTGAGAGAGGCAAATTGAACGTTCACGACTCGTTACTGGAGCGTGTGGAGTCTGTGCGCAACACTGGTCTTGTTGACGAAATTATCATTGAAGAGTATTTTGGCCAAAAAATTGACGACATCCAGAAATATAACATAGATATTTTTGCCATCGGCTCGGACTGGACTGGGAAGTTTAATTACCTGAAAGAATATTGCGAAGTGGTATATCTGCCAAGAACAAAAGGTATTTCGAGCACTCAGCTAAGAAATGACATGCAAAAGATGTGCAATATTGGAATTGTAGGGTGCGGACGTATTGCCAACCGTTTTATACCAGAGTCGAAATTTGTGAGCGGTGTGAACGTTTCCGGCGTTTTCAATCCGCATATGGATTCCGCCAAATCTTTTGCTGACAGGCATTCGCTTGAATTCGCCTCGGACAACTACAGTGATTTTCTTTCGCATATTGACGCAGTTTACGTCGCCTCGCCACATCTGTCGCACTACGAATATGCCAAACAAGCCCTCGAAAATGGCAAACACGTGCTTTGCGAAAAGCCCATGACATTAACCCCTCTTTCAACGGCTGATCTTTACCAGACTGCAAAAGACAACGGCCTTGTGCTACTTGAAGCCATAAAAACAGCCTATTGTCCGGGATTCACCCATTTGATTTCCTTAGTGAAAAGCGGCGCAATTGGAACAATAAAAGATGTTGACGCCACTTTCACAAAATTGGTGGATAGTGATGTGCGCGAGCTGTCTGCCGTGGCTGGAGGCGGGAGCATGTCGGAACTTGCATCTTACGTGCTTTTGCCAATAATAAAAACAATGGGTACCGACTACAAATCCATAGATTTCCACCCTGTATGCAATGAGAGCGTGGATATTTTTACCCGCGGCCTGATTGCTTACCCAAACGGGACCGCCTCGTTTAAAGTAGGACTTGGTGTGAAAAGCGAAGGACAACTGATAATTAGCGGTACAAAGGGATATGCTTACGTCCCCGCCCCATGGTGGAAAACAGATTATTTTGAACTGCGTTTCGAAAATATTTCGGATACAAAGAAATATTTTTACCGCTTTGAGGGCGACGGTCTTCGCTATGAACTGGAACGTTTTGTTACAATGATTGACAAAAAGGACACCGTAACATACCAACTTTCTCCACAGGACAGCATTGAAATAGCAACCATAATCAACTATTTCAGAGAAAAAATGAACGCCAACTAACAAAAACACCACTTGTATGAAAAATTTTGACAAATCGTTACTTTATAATCTTCGCCTTTTATTAAGCTATAAGGATTTTCTAAGAGGGCACTTTGCCCCCGTTTCGCAACGGTATTTTGCAAATTTCCGCAAATCACAGCTGACAGCGGCCAGCAAACTTAAGGGCAAGAAATGCTTGGAAGTGGCTTTTTTTGTTCCAATCCCCGGCATGTGGAAAACCGACGAGCTGTTTCTACTTATGCAGAAAAAGCCTAATTTCCACCCATTCATCGTCATCTATCCGTACTCCGTTTTCAAAGAGTTTGACAAAGATGAGACTCTGCGCGTTATTGAACGCTCAAAAAAATTTTTTGACGAGAAAGGTTACGAGTATGTCATTCCCTATGACAAAAAAAAGAACAAATGGATAAACCTGCGGGAGTTGCGGAAACCCGATGTTGTTTTTTTCTCATCTCCCTACAAGGACACATACCCCAAATATTTCATCTACAACTACCGCGACGTCCTGACTTGTTATGTCCCCTACGGGTTCTGTTCTCTAAAACTCAACCAGACCAACTACAACATGATATTCCACAATTTGGTGGGGCTGTATATGCTTGAAACCGACGTGCACCGCAACCTTGCTATTCGCTATTCCCGCAACCACGGGGCGAACGCCATCACTACCGGCTACCCTGCCACGGAAGTTTTCCTACGAACCGACTACACTCCGAAAGACCTTTGGAAACCGCAACCCGTTCCTAAAAAGAGGGTTATCTACGCACCGCACCATTCGGTGGACCACGCCGATTTTCCATCGGTGTTTCTGGACACCTGCGACGCCATGCTTGCCATTGCCAAAAAGTACGCCGACAGCATACAGTTCGTGTTCAAGCCTCACCAGCTGCTGAAATTCAAGCTGCAGCAGATTTGGGGCGTGGAAAAAACCGAAGAGTACTACCGCCAGTGGGACAGTATGCCCAACACCCAGCTTGTGAGCGACGGTTATGTGGACCTTTTCATCACTTCCGATGCTATGATACACGACTGCGGCTCGTTTACCACAGAATATCTTTTTACCAAAAAGCCGGTGATGTACCTTTGCCGCAAGGATGCCAATATGGAGGAGAAATTCAACGAGTTCGGCATTGAGTCGTTCCGCTGCCACTACCACGGGCAGACGGCCGAAGATGTGGAGCGCTTTCTTACGGATGTGGTTCTTTCGGGCAACGACCCCATGAAAGGGCAACGCGAGGAGTTTTTCGACAACTACCTAAAACCCAAAGACGGGCTTCTGCCATCGCAGAAAATCATAGATGTGCTGGAACGGGCTATAAACGAGGGCTGAAACGCTTTGCCCCTTCTCCGCCATTCACACAATTTGTACGCAAAAAAAAACGGTCGGCAAAAGCCGACCGTTTTTTTTTTGCGTAACAGTACCGCCACTTACCTTATCAGCAGCACAGAACCTTTCTTTTCGAAAGTCTGACCGGGATGTTTGTTGGTCTGGTAGCGGATGATGTACACATAGGAGCCTCCCACGCAGTCCTTGTAGTTGTGAGTGCCGTCCCAGCTTTCATCGGGATCGGTGCTGTGGAACACAAGCAGACCTGCACGTGAGTAGATGTGGATTTCGTATTCGGTAACGTTATTGTGACCGACTTTGAACAGGTAGTTGCCACCGGTGCCTTGTGTGCCGGGCGTGAAGGCGTTGGGCACCCAGAGATCGCCTTTGTAAATCGGGAACACCTTGGTCAGGGTGTCGTGGCAGCCGAGGTCGTTGGTAACCATGAGCACAACTTCGAGAGAGTCGCTTTCCATTGTCGGAGTGTAACGGGCAATGCTGTCGGTTGAGAAACGGTCGGCGGCTGTGATGTCGTCCTCGTGGAAACTCCACTGACGCGAAACCACATTGCCGATACTTACATCGGTGAAAGTAGTCTGCAGGTTGTCCGTGGTTATGGGCAACGGATTAACCGACATGCGGGCTTCGAGTGGAGTTGGCTTGTAGAGTGATATCACCTCCGACGAGTTGCAGTTGTACGGCTGTATGTCGACAGTGGCGATATACTCGGTGTAGCGTGTGGGTGTTACAGCCACCGTCATATTGTGCTCCTGTCCGAACAGCGACGAGTCGGTTGGGAACGACGACCATGTGATGTAGTTGGCGTTGGTCTGAGCCGAGATTACCACAGAATCGCCTTTACAGTTGCCGCCCGAAACGGTGAGTGCAAGAGTCGGGTAGTCGAGCACAGTGAGGTTGAGGCAGATAATGCTGTCGCAACCGGTGTAGCTACGCAGTTTCCGCCAATAACGGCCTGTGTTTGCAACAATGGTATCGCCAAAGGTGAAGGTAGAGTTGTTGCAGATGGTGTCGTAAAGCATTGTAGTGATGGAGTCGCGGATGTAGAGATGGAAAGCAATAGTGCTGTCGCAACCGCTGCTTACGCGTGGCAGATGGTGGTAGTAGGTGCCCGTTCTTTCCAAAATGGTTCCGTAGAAGTTGTATGTTCCGTTCACACAGAGCGTGTCGTAAACATGAACGGTGATGGTGTCGTTCACCTGCAGGTGCAGTATTGCGATACTGTCGCAGCCACCTTGGGTAGAAGTTTGATACCTATACACGCCCGTTGCCATGTAGCCTGTTCCGTTGAAATACAAGGTGTCGCCAGAGCAGATGGTGTCGTACAGATGTTCTCTCAACGTATCTTCGACAATCAAATTGATGAAGAGGATGCTGTCGCTGCCATTGGGAGTTCTAAGCTGCTGACGATACCAGCCGGTGCGGGAGTAAACCGAATCGTTCACGGTTATTGTCCTTCCGGCGCAAACCGAGTAGAACAGGGTATCGGTGATGGTGTCGGACACTATCAGGTGCAGGTGCAGAATGCTGTCGCAGCCGCCCTGTGTCTGGAACACCTGACGGTACCAACCGTCCAAGCTATAGGTTTCGGTATTCACGGTCCAAGTTTGACCTGCGGAGATACGGTTTTCTACAGTGTCGCGGATGGTGTCGTTCACGTTCAGGACAATCACAAGGTTGTTGAAACATCCCGAAGGAGCTCTCAGATGCTGTGTGTAAACGCCTTGCAGATAATACGATTCGCCAAGGGTGTCGAATGTGGCACCGGCGCATACCGTACGGTAAACAGTGTCGCGGATAGTATCGCTGACAAACAGGTTTACAACCACATTGCTATCGCACCCGTTTTGAGCGGTATGAGTATATACAAAGGTTTGCGAGGTGTTGTACGACAATCTTTCGTAAATAAAGGTATTTCCTGCACAAATTGTGTCGTAACGTACCGTGCGGAAAGTATCCTTAACATGCAGATGCAGTTCTATTACGCTATCACAGCCAAATACTGTGGACAGTCTGTTGACAAGAACCGAATCGCTGACATTTGCCGACGGAGTGCAGGTCATACCATGACCCACGTACACATCGCCACGACAAATGGTGTCGTGCACAATGTTGCGGAAGGTGTCGTTAACATGCACATGTACCTCAACAACGCTGTCACAGCCTGTGGGCAGGATAATGCGCCTTATACGCATTGTGTCTGTTACTGTGGCTGTTGGAGCAATGTAAAGTCCATGGCGGTAGAAGAAATCGCTACGACAAATGGTGTCATACTCTACATAACGGGCAGTGTCGTTCACGTGCAGACGTATCTCGATAGTGCTGTCGCAACCTGTACGCAGGATTATGCGATTGATAAGAACCGTGTCGCGGACGTTGGCCGATGGGGTGTACGTCATACCATGACCAGTGTATATCACACTACGGCAGATGGTATCGGTGAATATGTCGCGGAAGGTGTCGTTAACGTGCAACCTGATTTCAAGAACACTATCACAGCCAACCTTCGATGTGAGATGGTTGATAAGTACGGTATCGTGGACTGCTGCGGTCGGGATGTAGGTCAAACCGTGATTGCTGTAGTTTCCACTACGACAGATAGTATCGTGGTAGATATCGCGGAAAGTGTCGTTCACGTGCAGACGCACCTCAATGACGCTGTCGCAGCCAGTGCGCAGTGTGATGCGGTTGATAAGTACCGTATCGCTAACATTGGCTGTCGTCACGTAAGTCATACCATGGTCGGCGTAGCTACCATTGCGGCAGATGGTATCATAACGTACCGTGCGGAAGGTGTCGTTCACGTGCAGACGTATCTCGATAGTGCTGTCGCAACCGAAG
>CALGGY010000040.1 GCA_937915785.1 uncultured Bacteroidales bacterium | reverse complement strand
TTCCTATTTTGTCAGATTTTTTTCTATCTTTGCAAACATATTTCTTTTGTTTTTTATGTCCAATTACAAAAATATGAGAAATATGCAATTTGGACAAGTGTTTTGCTAATTTATTTATTAACAACCACTTATCCATTTGTCAACAAGCCAATTGTATGGTTACTTGCGTAATTTAGGTAACCGAAAATACCGTGCCAATTCTCGCAATCCGTGGTCACAACACACACACAAAAAACGGGTCCCCAAAAAGGAACCCGTTTTGCTATGTAAAAAACTCTTTACAATTTTTGCACGGTTTGCACAATCTCTTTACCGGTCTGAACGGCTTTCAGGTTTTCGGGGATGAGTTTGTGGTGGCGTTCGGGCAGCGATTTTTTCAGACCCTTTTCGATGAACTCTTCGGTAACCACGGGTTTCACCTGCAGGAAAGCGCCAAGCACAATCATGTTGAACACTTTGGCCATACCAAGTTCGGCAGCTTTTTCGGTAGCGGCCACCTTGTATATGTTGATGTCCTTGCGGGTGGGTTCTTTGGTTATTCCGTTGGGGTCGTACAGCAGCACGCCGCCGGGTTTCACGCTCTGTTCGAATTTGTCGAGCGACTGTTGGTTGAGGATGATAGCGGTGTCGAAATGGTTAATGATGGGCGAGCTTATGCGTTCGTCGCTGATGATGACGGACACATTGGCTGTACCGCCGCGCATTTCGGGGCCGTAGGATGGCATCCAGCTAACTTCCTTGTCTTGCATGGCACCGGAGTAGGCCAATATTTTGCCCATGGAGAGAACGCCCTGTCCACCAAATCCGGCTATTATGATTTCTTCTGTCATTTTTTTTCGAATGTTTTAATTGGTTATTGAACTACTGTTAAAGGATGGTCAACCACGAGGCGGTCGGTACCGATGCCTTCAACTATCTTGCCGTCAACTTTGATGTCGCCGATGGGGTAGTTGGGGAACATGTTCTCTTCCATCCACTTGTTGGCCTGTACGGGGGTCATTTTCCAGCCGGAGTTGCAGTTCGACACTATCTCAACAAAGGAGAGGCCTTTTTTCTGCTGCTGGTTTTCGAAAGCCTTACGGATAGCTTTTTTGGCTTTGCGCACTGCTGCGGGGGTGTGCACACTCTGGCGGCTTACGAAGCAGGTGCCAGGCAGTGTGGCCAGTATTTCGGTTATGCGCAGGGGGTATCCGTTGAGATCCACTCTACGTCCGTAGGGTGTGGTGGCCGATTTCATTCCCACAAGGGTGGTAGGGGCCATCTGTCCGCCGGTCATACCATAGATGCCGTTGTTCACGAAAATCATGGTGATGTTTTCGCCTCGGTTGGCGGCATGTATGGTTTCGGCTGTACCGATAGCGGCAAGGTCGCCGTCGCCTTGGTAGGTGAATACCGACAGGTGGGGGTTCAGACGTTTGATGGCGGTGGCCAGAGCGGGAGCGCGTCCGTGGGCGGCTTCCTGAAAGTCCACATCGAAGTAGTTGTATGCCAGCACGGAGCATCCCACGGGGGCTACGCCTACTGTTGAATCCTGAATTCCTAATTCTTCGATAACTTCAGCAACAATACGGTGTGTGGTGCCGTGGCCGCAGCCCGGACAGTAGTGCATTGTGGCGTCGGTTAAAACCTTGGTTCTCGAATAAACCAAATTTTCGGGTTTTACTATATCTGTGTTCATAACTTATTTTCCTTTAATAATTTGATTTTCTAATGCTTCCAGTACTTCGCCGGGGGTGGGTATCATACCACCGAGGCGGCCGAAGTGTTCCACATGCACTTTGCATTCTGTTGCCAGACGCACGTCTTCTACCATTTGGCCGGCGCTCATCTCTACCGAGAGGATGCCTTTCACCTGTTTGGCGCGCTGTGCAAGAGCTTTTTCGGGGAAGGGGAACAATGTGATGGGGCGGAAAAGTCCGGCTTTGATGCCTTTTTCGCGTGCCAGCTGTACGGCTTTCATCGATATGCGCGAGCTTGAGCCGTAGGCAACGAACAGGTATTCGGCGTCGTCGCACTGTATCTCTTCGTAGCGCGATTCTTTCTCACGCATCTCCTGATATTTGGCCTGCAGTTTGTGGTTGAACACTTCCTGTTTGGCGGAGTCAAGCTCGAGGGAGGTGATGATGTTGTGTCCGCGGGTTGCGGGTTTTCCCCATGTGCCCCAAGGAGCCATCTCCCGGCGTTTTTCTTCGCTCCAGCGGGGAACGTAGTCGCGGGTGTAGAGTTTTTCCATGCACTGTCCGATAGCGCCGTCGGAGAGTATCAGAACGGGGTTACGGTATTTGAAAGCGATGTCCCATGCTTCGAAAACGAAGTCGTACATCTCCTGCACCGAAGCGGGTGCGAGGGTGAAGAGCTGGTAGTCGCCGTGTCCGCCGCCTTTGGTGGACTGGAAGTAGTCGCTCTGCGAGGGCTGGATGGTTCCCAGTCCGGGACCGCCACGCATCACGTTAACCACGAGGCAGGGTATTTCGGCGCCGGCAAGGTAGGTAAGACCTTCCTGCATAAGGCTTATTCCAGGCGAGGACGAGGATGTGGCCACTTTCTTACCAGTGGCGGCACCGCCGTAAACCATGTTGATGGATGCCACTTCGCTTTCGGCTTGCAGCACAACCATTCCTGTTGTTTCCCATGGCTTCTCGGCCATCAGAGTTTCCATAACTTCGGACTGCGGGGTGATAGGATAGCCGAAATAACCGTCCGTACCACTGGCAATCATTGCTTGGGCAATAGCTTCGTTGCCCTTCATCAGTTTTAATTCCTTTGCCATTTCTGTATTCCTCTTTTCGTTTATAACTTAACTTTGTAGACGGATATTACACCATCCGGGCATACTATTGCACAGCTTGTGCAACCTATGCACGCATCTTTTACGGCTTCGGCGTAGTTGTAGCCCTTGCCGTTCACGTTCTTTGATAATTCGATCACTTGGTTGGGACATGCGCCTACGCACACTGCACAACCTTTGCAACGTTCCTTATCAATAACAATTTCTCCTTTAAATGCCATATTGTTTGATTTTTTATTGTTATTTAAATGTTTTTCTGAATTTGCAAAGATACATCTTTTTTTTCATATTTGCCAAAAAAGCGGAAAAAATATTTTCTTCGGTCGCAACTGTTGACCGTCACGTCGTTTGTAACAGCAAGTTAGAACAGTTTGGGGTTCTTCGATTCCTGTATGCGTTTGTACCAGCATTTGCGGCACATGGCAATGTATTTGTCGTTGCCGCCGATAAGCACCTGCTCGCCCGAGGTGATGATGTTGCCGTCCTCGTCGATACGGGCGTTGATAGAGGTCTTGCGGCCGCACGAGCAGCTGGCTTTCACCTCCTCTATGTTGTCGGCAAGCTCGAAAAGCCGCCGCGAGCCGGGGAAAAGGTGCGACTGGAAATCGGTGCGCAAGCCGTAGCACATTATATTTATGTCCAGTATATCCACAGCTTTGGCCAGCTGGTCTATCTGTTTTTCGCTGAAAAACTGAGCCTCGTCCACCAGCACCCACTCTATTTTCAGAAACTTGTCCTCCATCAAGGTGTAGTTTTTGTTGCGTATCAGCTCAAACACGTTGGTGTCGGGTTTCACCACCTCGCAATGGCGCTCAAGGCCCACGCGCGATTTTATGATGTCGGAGCCGTCGCGGTTGTCGATTGAGGGTTTCAGACAGATGAAATTTATGTTGCGCTCCTCAAAATTGTAGGCCGTGGTAAGCAGGTTCAGCGTTTTGGTGGAACCCATGGTGCCGTATCGAAAATATAACTTACTCATTTACTATTGTTTAACAAAATAATAAGGGATACTATTCCCTCTCCCAAAGGTACAAAAAAAGTGCGTCATTGATGTTTTTTTTCAAAAAAAATTTGTTTTAGCCAAAAAATCATTATTTTTGTAATTTGTAAAATGCTGATTGTTTTGCACAAAAAGCAGAAACAGCATACTGATTATGAAAACGATACACAAACTATGCTTTGCTGTGGCTGTGGCCTTGTGCTTTATGGTGGGTTGCACAAGCGATGAAGGTCTGGACCCCACACTTGTCATCGACATAAGTCCTGCCGACACCACACTATATCCCCGCACCAACGGCTTGCTTTCCGGACTGTTCGATGTCGGCAACGATACGTATGTGCGTTTTTCGCAGGGCAACTTGCAGTACAAGCCCTCCACCAACCAATGGCGGCTGGCCCCCAACCAATACGACCGCGTTGGCGGGCGCAACAACCTGATATCGGCCACCTGCAACCGTTGGGTGGACCTTTTTGCTTGGGGCACAAGCGGTTGCGATTCCAATCTACCAGCCTATTACTACGCTTATAGCGCCGGCAATAACATATCACTGAACCCCGACCTGCTTTCGCCCACCAACCTCTACGACTGGGGCACCTACATAGCCATACCCAATGCCGGCGACACTTCGGGATGGCTCCAAACCCTTACCAGCTCGCAATGGTACTATTTGCTCAACCAGCGCTATCTGGCAAGGGAAAAACGTGGCGTGGCACAAATAGAGGGGGTTGTTGGATATATGCTGATTCCCGACACGTGGGCAATGCCCGATGGGGTCTCCTTTGTGCCCGACACCGCCCTGAGCACCGACATCGACACAAACTCAGTGCATCCCGAACCTTTTGTGAACGTTTACACAAAACAGATGTGGCAAAAGCTTGAGTCCGAGGGGGCCGTGTTCCTTCCATACTGCGGACTACGAAGAGGACACAACATCATTGGCATCGACAGACTTGGATATTATTGGTCCATTTCGCACGAAAACATCATGCAAGGGCTGTGCAAACACGTCCGCATCAACGAAAAAATCACTGCCAATGCAAATTGGCAAACAGGCATGGCAATACGCCTTGTGCACATCGAAAAATGAAAAACGCTAAAGCTATGAACCGACACTTGATTTTGGTAATGACAGTAGCCTTCGCCACGGCTCTGCTGTCGTGCTCACCCGACAAAAAGCCCCGAAAGGTGCTGCATGCCGACCGCATATCCATCGAGCCTTTCAAAGGGGTGCGGTTCGAAATGGTGTTTGTCAAAGGCGGCACTTTCTACATGGGCTCGCAAAGCACCGACGAGAGTGGGCTGAACTACGACCGCGACGCCCGCGAGGACGAGTCTCCTGTGCACAAGGTTACCGTCGACGGATACTACATGGCCACCACCGAAGTAACACAAAAGCTGTGGCGGCACGTTACCGGAAAGGACAATTTCAACCACGAATGGGGCAACCAATTCCCCGCATATAACGTCTCCTACGCCGAAGCCCTCGATTTCATCGGCCATCTGAACCATGTTACCGGTCTGAAATTCCGGCTGCCCACCGAAGCGGAATGGGAATTTGCCGCACGGGGCGGAGTGAACAGCCAAGGCTTCAAATACTCCGGCAGCAACAACATAAACGATGTGGCATGGTTCCACGAAAATAGCAACGACCAGCTGCACCCCGTGGCAGAAAAGAATCCCAACGAGCTTGGGCTGTACGACATGAGCGGCAACGTGCGCGAGTGGTGCAGCGACTGGGCCGAGTTCTACACCCCCGAAGAACAGATAAATCCCGTGGGGCCGGAATGGGCCTATTTCAGAGTGCTGCGCGGCGGTTCTCGGTTCAACTCGGCAAGGCTGTGCCGATGCACTTTCAGGCTGTGCCGCTACGCCGACAACGACGACAACCTTACAGGTTTACGCATTGTGCTCGACACCGCCGAGGTGAACAACAAAATCTTACGAAAGTAAAAAAAACAACCACTCCCCTACCCTACTTCCGGGGCAACATCATTTTATTTTTGGTCCAACGATCCAAAAACACTGTTGTTGCTTATATATTCGGGCACTATCTCCTTTATTTCCTTAACAATGGCAAACACATCGGAGGTCTGCTCTATGGCCGAAAGTTTCGCCAAGCAGTCGTCAACCTCTGCAGGGTCGTAGCTGCGCACTTTGGCACGCAATATTTTGGGATGGTGCGTGGGCAGGGTGTTCTCCTTGGTGGCAAGCAGTTCCTCGTACAGCTTTTCGCCGGGTCGCAGGCCTATTTCCTTTATTTCGATGTTTTGTAGATGCGACAGGCGTATCATGTTTTTGGCCAAGTCGTAGATTTTCACCGGCTTGCCCATGTCGAACACAAAAATGTCGCCGCCTGTGCCCAACGAGCTGGCCTCCAGAACAAGGTTGCAGGCCTCGGGTATGGTCATGAAAAAACGTGTTATCTCGCGGTGGGTGATGGTGAGCGGACCGCCCTGCTCCAGCTGTTTTTTGAAAAGCGGAATCACAGAGCCGCTGGAACCCAGCACATTGCCAAACCGTGTGGTTATGAAATGGGTGGTTTGGTTGGTGTGGCTCTGGGTGTATATCTCGGCCACGCGCTTGGTGGCACCCATCACATTGGTGGGATTTACTGCCTTATCGGTGGACACCATCACAAATTTCTTCACGCCGTGGCTGATGGCGGCGTCGGCTATATTCTTGGTACCAAACACATTAACATTCACCGCCTCGTATGGATTTTCTTCCATAAAAGGCACGTGCTTGTAGGCGGCGGCGTGGTAAACCATGTCGGGGGCGTAGCGGTAGAAGACCTCTGTTATTCGCAATTTGTCACGTATGTCGGCAATGACAAAGGCTATATCCCTGTGGGCAAAGCGGTTGCGCAGCTCAAACTGCAAGTCGAACAGTGGCGACTCGGCGTTGTCCAGCAATATCAGCTTTTTGGGCGAATACTGGCACAGCTGTCGCGAAAGCTCGCTGCCAATGGAGCCTGCCGCACCGGTCACCAGTATTACCTTGCCATCAACTTCCGACTTTATATTGCTGTTGTCCAGCACTATAGGGTCGCGAGCCAGAAGGTCTTCAATTTTTATGTTCTCTATCTGGTTGGCCGAAAACTGCCCTTCTGTCCAGCGGCTGGCGTCGGGGACACTCTTCACCGCAAGGTCGAGAGCTAAGGCCCTGCTTACTATTGCCTGCTTGTTTTCCAAACGTATGGAGGGTATGGCAATTATCAGTTCGTCTATGGCGTTGGTTTTTACAAAATCCTCGTTCATAACCTTTTGCGAAGGATAGATAGGCACATCGTTCAGGCGTTTGGTGTGTTTGCTTGGGTTGTCGTCCACAAAGGCAACAATGCGGTAACGCTGGGTGGCATCCTTTGAAAGGACGTTGTAGGTGAGTTTTCCGGCATCGCCGGCACCATAGATTATTATTCTCCGGGTGCCGCCCTTGCGACTGTCCATAATGTTGTCGTACACAAACCGCGAAAACAGCCTCAGGAAAGCCATTCCCACAAGCACAAAGGCTATGAGCGGAAGCAGTTCTCTGCCCCAAAGGAAATAGGGTTCCATGGGCTTGTAGAGATAGGCGGCAATTTTTATCAACGACAAAAATCCAAAAGCCGCAAGGTTGGCGTAAAACACTTTCTGAATGTCGCCAAAACCGGTGTAGCGCATAATGCTACGATACGGCTTAAACCACAGAAAGACCGCGAGATACACGACAGCCACTATCAAAAACTGCGAGAGTATCTGTTCAGGATTGCTGAACAATATTGAAAAATTTTCCTGATAATTGACCAATTTGCAAAGGAAAAAGAAAACCACTACCATGAGCATGTCGCACATCAAAAGCGACAATTGCGACATCGGCTTGCGGTAAAACCTAATTATCAGTCTTTTAAGCATTGTTGACAGCTGTTTGCTGTTTGCAAAGATACGAAAAAAAAACGACACAATACTGCAGTATAAAAAAAAAGGGGCAAACCGCATTTGGTCTGCCCCTTTGATTGTGTCGGAAAAGTGTTTATGCACCGAGTTCGAGACGTTTGAAATTCACAACCTTGAGGTCTTTGTTGGTTTTTGCCACAAAGTCTTTCACAGAAACTTTGGATTCCATGATGTACTCTTGGTTCATCAGGGTGTTTTCCTGATAGAATTTCTTCATACGTCCGTTGGCGATGTTGTTTATCATCTTTTCGTCGAGCGATGCCATTTTTTCGGCTGCCACTTTTTCTTTTATCTCACGGGCTTGGTTGGCCTGTTCTTCGGTTATCCAGCCTTTTGCCATGTTGGAGTTGATGTGGTCTTCGCTGTCCACGTGAGCGGGGTTGATACCGACTTTGTGGAGAGCTGCGTCAACGGCTTTGTTCACGAGTTCTTCTTTGGTTTTTTCGACAGCCACGCGGAGTTCGGTGTCCTTCACTTCTTGTGGAACGCTTTCCTCGTCGAGGGCCACGGGGCGCATAGCCACCACCTGCATGGCGATGTTGTGTCCCACTTCGTCGAAACCGGCGTTGTTCATTCCAACCACGGAGGCCATACGGTTGCCGGGGTGAACGTAATAATAAACGGCTGGGGCTTCTACCATTTCGTAGTGGGCCAGTTCTATTTTTTCGCCAATTTTACCGATTTGGTCGGTGATGAGGTCGGCCACGGCGCGTCCGTCGATGGTCATTGCCATCACTTCGTCCTTGGTTTTGAGGCCTGCGTTGAGGGCGTTGTCGAGAATGCTGCGGGTGAAAGCCACAAAGCCTTCGTTGGTAGCCACGAAGTCGGTTTCGCAGCTAACCATGATAACGGCGCCGATGTTGCCATTGGTTTTGGCGAGCACGCAACCTTCATTGGCGTCGCGGTCGGCACGTTTGGCGGCCATTTTCTGGCCTTTCTGGCGGAGCAGCTCGATAGCTTTGTCGAAATCGCCGTCGCATTCCACGAGGGCTTTTTTGCAATCCATCATTCCAACGCCTGTAAGCTGGCGCAGTTTGTTTACGTCTGATGCTGTTATGTTAGCCATAGTTATGTCTGTTTTTTAAAGCGTTAGAAATGTGTTACTCTTCGGTTTTTTTAACGGTTTTGCGGGGGCGTTTTGGTTTCGCCTCTGCTTCGCCTTCGGCGGGAGCGGCTTCGGCCACGTCTTTCACCTTTTTAACCTTGCTTTCGGCTTTGGCCTTTTTCACGGGAGCTTCCTCGTCGGAACCTCCTTCCACATTTACGTTGTCGGTTTCCTCTTCGGCAGCTTCTTCGGTGGCAGTTTCTTTGTTCATCATGCGTTCGTTGAGGCCTTCCTGTATGGCTTCAACCATGTAGCGCAGTATTACGGCGATGGATTTGGAGGCGTCATCGTTGGCGGGTATGGGGAAATCAACAAGGTCGGGGTTGCAGTTGGTGTCCACCAGAGCAAAGGTGGGTATGTTGAGACGGCGTGCCTCGGCAACGGCAATATGCTCTTTGTTGATGTCAACGATGAACAGTGCGGCGGGCAGACGGTTGAGGTCGGCTATGGAACCGAGGTTCTTGTCCAGTTTTGCCCTTTCGCGCTGCACCTGCAGACGTTCGCGTTTGGAGATGTTGTTGTACTCCTTGCTGGCCATCAGCTGGTCCAGAGAGTTCATTTTTTTAACAGCTTTGCGGATGGTGGCGAAATTGGTGAGCATACCGCCGGGCCAACGTTCGGTAACGAAAGGCATATCAACGGATTTCACTGTTTCGGCAACAACATCTTTGGCCTGTTTTTTGGTGGCCACGAAGAGTATTTTTTTGCCAGATTTGGCTATTTGTTTCATAGCTGCGGCGGCTTCTTCGGCTTTGGCTATTGTTTTTTGGAGGTCTATCACGTGGATACCGTTGTGTTCCTTGAAGATATATGGAGCCATTTTGGGGTTCCATTTACGTTTGAGGTGTCCGAAATGACAGCCTGCGTCCAATAATTGTTCGAATTGTAATTGTGACATTTTATATTCTTTGTTTAATTTGTTTACATTCTGTTTTTTAAGCAATTGCAAGGTAGTCCGTTAGCAGGAGTCGGTGCAATTTAGATACTAAACAATATCCAAAAGGCCTAACGTTTGCTGAACTGGAAGCGTTTACGTGCTTTGGGGCGACCGGGTTTCTTACGTTCAACCATACGCTGGTCGCGGCTGAGAAGGCCTTTTGCCTTGAGGGCGGGACGGTCTTCGATGTTGGCTTCGCACAAAGCGCGGGCAATAGCCATGCGCAGGGCTTCGGCCTGTCCGGTGATTCCGCCACCGTCGAGGTTGGCTTTCACATCCCATTTGTCGAGGGCGTCAACCACTTCTAGGGACTGGCGTACGATGAATTGCAGCGGAGCTGTTGGGAAATATTCCTTGTAATCTTTTTTGTTTACGGTGATGTTGCCGTTGCCCGGGGTCATGTATATGCGGGCCACAGCGGTTTTTCTTCTACCGATGGTGTTAATTACTTCTGCCATTATCTTATATCATTTAAATTTACTACTTTGGGGTTCTGGGCTTGGTGCGGATGTTCGGGACCTACATAAACCTTTAAATTTCTGTACAGGGCGTCGCCCAGACGGTTTTTGGGAAGCATTCCGCGAACGGCGTGCTCAACAATGCGCTCGGGGTGTGTGGCGAGGAGCTGCTTGGGGGTGGAGAAACGTTGTCCTCCCGGATAGCCGGTATGACGGACGTATGTCTTGTCGGTCAGCTTGTTGCCGGTAAGGATAACTTTTTCGGCGTTGATAATTATCACGTTGTCGCCGCAGTCCATGTGCGGTGTGTAGCTTGGCTTGTGTTTGCCGCGCAATACGTTGGCAACTCTGGTGGCCAAACGTCCCAATGTCTGATTCTCAGCATCTATCAGTATCCATTCTTTCTGAATGGTTTGTGGAGTGGCCGAGAGTGTTTTGTAACTTAAGGTACTCATTTTATAATATTATTTCTGTTTTTTCGTTTTGGTTTTGAGTTTGCAAAGGTACATTTTTTTTTCGGACTGACCAAACCCCTCCGCAAAAATTTCAATATTTAAGTTTTTTTATGTTTTAATAATACACATTACACCACTATAAAACAACAAGATAAATAAAATTTGTTATTATAAATTTTAGTTAAATATATTATGATTTTAGAGCATTTGGGCAGCTATTCATGCAACTCGGCGACACAAAACAAGCACTTTTTTGACTCCGTTTAGCACTGTTGCAATAAGAAAATAATCACTGCCATCGGTTATTTTCAACTTCTTGCGCAGTTCGTCGGCCGACAGTGGGAAATTGCGACTCACCACATTGGCCTTGCCCGAAGGCAGTGCCGCCCTCACAGCTTTCGGCGAAACCGACAGCACATCAACCACTTGGAACACCCGTCCCATGTAGTCATTTATCAGCCGGGAACTTGTGCCCAGACGGCTGCCGCTTTGGAGCAACGACAGTCCAAAATGGTTTGCCAAAACGTTGGTAATCTGTGCCTTGACCACTGCCACGGAGGGGTCGTAAAGGTATTGGTCCACCCGATTGGCAACAGGTGGCACGGCACGCAATTCCTCCGCTGTTGGCCGAAACAGGATTTCCCGTCCATCGGCATCGATATCCACGCACATTGGTGGCGTGTCGGTGGCGGAATCTCTCGAACAAAGGAAAAGCAACTCCTTACACTCGTTGCGCAGGGCCACCACGGCGATTTCGGCCACGCTCCCCATCTGACGCTTGGCCAAAGATATGTCGAGCATGGGCGATGTTTTTATCAGCACTTGCGGAGCTATGTCAAGCAGTGTGTGCAGGAGTTGGATTATGTCGGGGGTGCAGTCGGCGAGCGACACCACTCGGCGGCCCTGCTGGTCGCGACGGGCAGGGTCGGCATACACGAGGTCGGCGCGCATACCGCCACCAGCCAACATTTCGGCGGAATTGCCGCACAGGCAACGGATATTGCTCAGTCCCAGCATTTTAAAATTTTCTTCGGCTATGCGTAGCAGTTCGGCATTTTGTTCGATATAGGTTACGTTTTTGGCCACCCGTGCCATATATATGGTGTCGATGCCCAAGCCACCTGTTATGTCTATCACGCTCTTACCAGCAGCATAGCGAACGGCTTTGAATCGCGCCGTTGCCTCCGACGAGGCCTGCTCCAAATTCAAGTGCGGAGGGAAAACAAAATCGTCGTTGGTCGAGAGTTCGGGGAGCTTGGCACTTGCCTTGCGGCGCCCCTCTATCTGCTGAACGGCAAAGAGAACGTCGATACCGGTGTAACGATGACGTTGCAGCAACAAACGGGCAGTATCGTCGCTCCTATGGTCGGAGATGAATTGTTTCAAAGCCTTGGACAACATTTTTGAGCAGTTTTCGGTTATGCAAAGATACTAAAGATTATAATACCAAACAATAAAAAATATCGCCACCTGTACCGCCAAAATGGCCGGCACTCCGTAGCGGAATTTATTTTTTAAGGTCTTATGGTGGAACAGCCACATCGCCACAAGTGCCCCCACGCTTCCGCCCAACACGGCCAGCCACATCAGCACCGACTCCGGCACACGCCACCGCCCACGACTGGCTTTCCACTTGTCGGCTCCGTAGATAACGAAAGTCGGAACATTTACCGCAATAAGATAATATACAAGCATTTCCATCATTACACTATCAAGTCGGCCAAGGAACCTCGCGCCGCTTTCACAAGGTCGGCGGGCGCTATGCAGAGCTGCAACCCGCGCTGTCCGGCACTGCAATATACGGTATCGAAATCCATCACACTCTGATGAAACCACGTGGGCAAGAGCTTTTTCATGCCTATGGGCGAGCAGCCGCCGCGTATGTAGCCCGTAAGTGGCAGAAGCTCTTTCAAATGTATCATTTCAACCTTTTTGTTGCCCGTAACTTTGGCGGCTTTTTTCAGATCCACCTCCTCGGCGCCGGGTATCACGCACACAAACAGACCCGTGCGGTCGCCGCGCAGCACCAAAGTTTTGAAAAGCCTCTCTATGGGCTGTCCCAGCTGCCGGGCTATGTGAGCGGCTCCGAGATCGTTCTCGTCAACTTCATAGGGGATAAGCTCGTAGTTGATTTTCATCTGGTCGAGCAGCCGCGCCGCGTTGGTCTTCTTAATTCCTTTGTTCGACATAAAAAACTGTATTTCGCCAAATTGCCACTATCTCAATTTTTTCGCGACATCACCACTATAATTAGCACCGAACTGAGTATCAGGGCAATGCCGGCCGCCAAGCGCAGAGAGAAAGTGCAACCGAAAACGGCTATGCTTATCATCACTGCCGTGGCCGGTTCCAAGGCTCCCAATATGGCTGTGGGCGTTGAGCCCGCCTTGGCTATGCCGACATTCAGGCACGTCATGGCAACTATTGTAGGCACCAGCGCCAACATCAGCACCCAGCCAGCCGCCCTCCATGTGGGCAACGCCATAAGGTGGTTTTCGGGCGAGACAAACGAAAACAACACTGTAACAATGGTGGCAAAAAGCATTATGTAAAATGTCATTTTAAATGGTGGCAGGCTTATGCCTGACTGATTAACTATCACAATATAAATGGCATACGTCAGCGCCGACACCAAAACCAGTATCACGCCAGGTACCGACAGCCGTCCGCCGCCGTCTCCTTGGTAGAGCAACACAATCCCAGCCAAACTCAGCACTATGGAAAATATTGTGGAGAATGTGGCCTTTTCTTTGAAAAACACAGCCATGATAACTGCCACCATAACGGGATAGACAAACAATATGGTGGAAGCGATGCCTGAATCTATGTGCCTGAACGACGAATACAGCGTCAGTGCCGAGACCGCAAAGATAAATCCTAACGATACAAGCAGTTTCAGCTCCCTTTTGTCCAGTTTAAGGGGCACCCGCTGTATTTTCAGTATCACAAACAAAATGGCCACAGCCAAGGCAAAACGATAAAAGATGACGCTTGCAGGACTTAGACCTTCGTCATACAAAAACAGCGCCCCCAAGGGATTGGTACCGTAAGCCACCGCCGCCACAATACCGGCGATATAGCCTTTCAATTTGTTCTCTTTCGCGGCAGCGTTCATTGTATTAGCGTGTCTTTCAGTTCGATACAAAGATGGCAGTTTCTGTCCAACCACTGCAAAAATACAATTTTTTTTATTAGTGGATTAAAAACGACCCCATTTCTCACTAAAAAACACTAAACCAACCTTCTTTTTCAGCGTGGAATAAGATAACGACCACCCGCCTTTGACCCACGGCCACCAACGGTTCAACTATCCCCCCCCCATTTACACTCAAATCTCAACAATTAAACACCTGAACACATCAACAATAAAAGTCCTTTTGTAACGTTTTACTTACTCAACATTAAAACAATGACAAACAGGATAGAGATAATGTCGCCCGTGGGCTCGTACGAGTCGCTTATGGCTGCCATACAGGGTGGTGCTGATGCCGTGTATTTCGGCGTAGGCAACCTCAATATGCGCTCGCGTTCGGCCAACAACTTCACCCACGACGACCTGCGCCAGATTACCGACATCTGCCGCCAACACAACATCCGCTCCTACCTAACGGTGAACACCATAATCTACAACGACGAAATCGACGAGATGCGCCGGCTCCTCGACCTCGCCCTACAGTGTGGCGTGAGCGCTGTGATAGCCTCCGACATGGCGGTGATAACCTACGCCAACAGCATTGGGCTGGAGGTGCACATCTCCACACAGTGCAACATCTCCAACACCGAGGCAATTCACTACTATTCGCAGTTCGCCGACGTGATGGTAACAGCCCGCGAGCTTCCTCTGGGACAGGTGGCGGAAATCACCGAATTTATAAAAAACAACGACATCCGTGGACCAAAAGGCGAACTTGTTGAGATAGAAGTCTTTGCCCACGGCGCCCTCTGTATGGCCGTTTCAGGAAAATGCTATCTCAGCCTCGACAACTACAACCACTCCGCCAACCGCGGACAGTGCATGCAGCTATGCCGACACCAATACCTTGTGCAGGACTTGGAAACGGGGCTTGAACTGGTCATCGACAACAAGTACATCATGTCGCCCAAGGACCTGTGCACTATCACTTTTCTCGACAAGATTGTGAAAGCCGGCGTGCGGGTGCTGAAAATCGAAGGACGCGGACGCTCAGCCGATTACGTGAAAACCGTTACCCGTTGCTACCGCGAGGCTCTCGACGCCATTGCACAAGACACCTACACTCAGGAAAAAATCAGCCAATGGCTGGAACAGCTGAAAACCGTGTATAACCGCGGTTTCTGGGACGGATACTACCTTGGCCGCACCCTCGGCGAATGGACTGAGCGTTACGGCTCGCAGGCCACCCAGACCAAAGAATATATCGGCAAGATAACCAACTACTACACTAAATTAGGCGTGGCCGAGATAAAGATGGAAAGCGGAGAGCTGTGCGTGGGCGACAAGTTTATGATAACTGGCGCCACCACTGGCGTTTACGAAGCCACCGCCGACGAGATACGTGTGGACCTGAAACCCGTGCCACGGACCGTGAAAGGCGATGCCTGTTCCATTGCCACAACCCAGCCCATCCACCGCGGCGACAAGGTGTATAAGATAATAGAAGTGAAGGACGAATTCTGACCATATCACAACCTCACCCACCCCTTTTGCCTTCCGCTGTACTTTTATCGCATAAGATGTTCTTAATCAGCGTGTCGCGATGGGCGGCCTTGTAGGTGTGCACTCTGTTAAGGTTGCCCGCAAGGTCGTAGCCGTAGCTAACCACCTCGCTGTCGGGATATACAATCCTCTGCACACGGTTCCAGCTGTCGTATTCAAACATCATACGGAAATTATAAACACTGTCCTCAAAAGGCAGGGCTATCACCCTGTTTTTCTCCCGTGCCACAGCACTGCACATACACATAAGCAGAAGTAGCAGGATGGCTGCGGCTCTGATTGAGAGGGCGTTATGGTTTAACTCGTTGGGCATCATCTTAATAACGGCGACGGGGTGGGGTTATGTGCTGTTTGATTCAAATGTCTACTCTTTTCCTGTGCTTCCTGACCAGTTCTAAAACTCAAATTTGGTTCCTTCTAACCCAGCGTGCCGAAAAAGAATGTCCTTGGCTTTCTTTGGTTTGCCGCAACCTTTAACCATTACAGGAAAATAGAACCCATTGTCTATCCAACATTGATAGTTTTTCTCGTTGTCAACAGGAAAAATACTGTCTCCTTTCACCACTATAGGAAACTCATTGAACAGAGCATGCTGGCTTAAGGCGTAAAAATTGCTCATATCAATTTGCAAGTAATCATAGGGGGTATATAATGACTTATCCGCATCTTTACACAATCGTGCATAACAGCCAACAAGATACACCATTATTATTTCGGAATAAGGGCAATCGAAAACTTCCTTGTAAGGGATATAAAGCTGATACGAGATTGTATCCATATAAAATATTTTCTCAGACAACAACTCGTATCCTCCAGCCATAGATAGTTTATGATGAAAAAATTTAACAATAACAGGTCTGCCTTTCTCCCCCTTCGTACCTTTCTGTTTTTTAGTACAAAAGGAATAGGGTAACCGTGTCTGAGAAGAATTATGGAGATATATTGTATCACCACTTCTGCGATAAGGAATTTTTTGATAACGATCGTACCTGTCTACACGAAAAAATCGGGCTTGTATGATGCTATCATTAGCAAAAGACAATACAAAACGGCCATCGACCCCGACATAGAAAGTGTCGTTTTGCAACTGATCTGCCAAACGAATAATTGAGGTTTTTGTATTTGCTATGGAATTATTTTCTTGTGCATTTAAGGTATTTAATATGACAATCAACACAATACCCAAAAGTTTTTTTTTAGTAACCATCTCTATTTGTGTTTAATGATTTTACATCCCGGATTATTGTTGATGAATTCGTACATTGTACCAGTGAAAATATCAGGGTATTCAGCAGAATTAAATCTGTAATTGGATCCGAAAGCAGTTCCTCGTTTGAACGCAGCAGTTTCCAAGTCTTCGGTATTGTAATCTTTAAGACCAATCCCATCGGCAGGCTGAACATACAACGTCTCTTTATTATAAAATTGATAGCAATGCTTAAGTTCGTGCACAAGAACCCCTAATCCCCTCATGGTTAATCCTCCATCTTCGGTAAACAATCTATCATCATTGTCTAAAGATACCATAATCCAATGTTGATTTTTCCCATTACAAGTAACATCTCCATATCCATAATATTGAGTCATTCCTTTCGTATTTTCATCTTCAAACTGTGTAGTTCGCATACCATAATATGTCGACTTGTCCTCTCTCATTTTCCGGATTTCTTCCTTTGCACTTTGAAACTCAATCAGATTGTCTTTTTGCTCAGCTGTCAAATATTTCATTCCTGACAGAACCTTTATCCTATTGTCGCAATAACGCTCAACTTGGCTAACATATTTTTCCATTGTTGGATCAAATTCCTCCCCCTCTGGATCCACCAACTTCACCGGATTCCATGCACAATAAGCGTAAGGACTGATACTCGGATACTTATCCGCCATCGGATCCACGCTCAACCACCCCATATCGGAAGAGTTAAACCTCGCACCGTGGTAGTAGTAGCCAGTTTCCGCATCCCGCTCCTTGCCAGTAAAGGTAAACCGCTCGTCATACGCCGTACTCCGCTCATTTACAAAGTGTTCTCCAAATGGCAAATATTGCAGGTGCTGCACCGCTCCTCCCGTGCCGTCGGTTATCCAGCTTGCACTGCCCAAGTGGTCGGAGTGGAAGTAATAAACTGGCTCCGTACCACCTGCCAAATTCTGCCTAAACTGCTGTAGCTGATTGGTTTGCGTAAAGGTGAAGTTTGTATAAGAGATATATAAGCCAGGCAATGGGTCCGAAAGCAATTCTGCACTAATACCATAGCCATTACACAAATATTCTGCTTCATAGTCCGATGGATGATTGGAACCCCATGTAACCTGCTCTAAAACATCATCTAACAATGTGTTGGCATTGGTACTAAGGTTCAAATCAAATGTACACAACCTTGTCATCTTTTCAAAACCGCCACTTCCTAATTTGCTTGCTATTCGTGTGCCAGATGCATAATAGAACTTGGTGTAGCCCTGCTGTGAAACAGCAAGGTATTCATTGGGGTATATCGTTATATTATCAAAATAAGTAGTGTTGTAGAGCGTTCCATTCCAGTATATGGTAGCGTTGCCGGTCATCTTTATGGCACGGTTGCCGTCGTAGCCGTACGCGTAGTAGCTCAAATATCCGTCTCCAGCAACTAAATTCAGCCTGTCGTCCTCGTCCCGGAGCAGTATCCGCATTGTTTGGTAAGTTGTGGCGTTGTTTTCAACACTTAATATAGTTTGTTGGGCAAGGTTGCCGTTGGCATCCCAAAACAGGTTGTAGAGTTCGTGGGTAAGGCTGTTGTAAATGCGCCTTGCGGCGTGGGGTTGGTAATTTGGCGAGTAGGCATATACATTGCCAGTTCCTGTGTAGTCCTGTAACTTGCTACACAGCCGCCCCGCGGGGGTGTAGCTCATTTCAAGACTGTAGGTCGTGTTGTTCCCAACGTAACTGCCATTTGCGGCGGTCAGGCGGTAAAGGTCGTCGTAGTTGTAAGTATTTACGTAAGCCCCACCAAGACCGTTGGCACCGCTGGCCGTATTCTCAACTTTAGTTATATTATCCTCATAGTCAAACGTGTAGGAGATTTTCTGCAAGGCCGGGCTGTTGGGCTTCTGCGTCTCCAACAGGCTCAGCCTCTGCAAATTATCGTAAGTGTAGTTTGTGGTTAGTCCATTGCCAAAGTTTACCTGTGTGCGGTGCCCAAACTCATCGTATAAGATGCTCTTAATCAGCGTGTCGCGGTGTGCGGCTTTGTAGGTGTGCACCTTATTAAGGTT
>CALGGY010000039.1 GCA_937915785.1 uncultured Bacteroidales bacterium | reverse complement strand
AGGCGCTGATATGCCTTTTCACCCCGGTGCGAAGCATCTGCTGAGGGTCGTCCAGTGTTTCTTTGGCGCACGAGGCGGCAAATAATACCATTGCACTCATCGCCACTATGCTGCCGATTGTTTTGATTTTTTGTTTCATCATTTTTTTTAATCTGTTTTTTTTATTATTAAATAGGTTAATTATTTCAAAACAAAAGGCAATCCGCCGATAGCGGATTGCCCTAATAATGAAACAGAAACGTTCTCTGTGGAGAGACGTTTCTCTTCCATGCGAAAAATATTTTTTATGGATTCGGAAAAAAGCAAGCAAAAGTCCATGCCCCGGAGTATTCCGATGCACAAAGACAAACTCATTTTCCACCTTTTAGAGGCAGCAAATGCATTTATAACTAACTGATTTTCAACAATCTTGGCGCAAAACCAATGGAGGGGGGGGGAACTTATTGACAATCAACGACTTACACACAGCGTTGCTGTGAACAAAAGACATAACTTGTTGATTGCTAATCATTTCCATAAGTTTATTGGTTTCAAATCGTTTTGCAAAGATACATTTTTTTTTTGGAAACCATGCAGTTATTTTTGATATTTTTTTACATTTTCCATTAAATATCTGAATTACAGAAGGGTAAAGCAAGCAAAAAAAAAAGCAAATATAGACAAGGAACTCGGTTTCACCAACGCCGCCCAGTTCGGCACGTTCTTCAAAAAAACACACCGGCACCCCTCCTGCGAAATACAGGAAAGAAGGGGTGAGGAATAACAATTTACAATGAACAACGCTATTTTGATTCGGAGTTCTTAATTGACCATTACTAAATCATATTCACCATTCACCCCAGAAAATCGCCCCGCTCCACTACTATTCTTCGTCCGGTGGATTCCATACGGACCGAGAGGCAGTCGTAGCAGTGGTCGATGCTGTCGCCGATACAGATTTTGTTGTCGTAGATATTGTACAGTCCGCGGTTTTCCACAGGCGAGAGGTTGGGCATCAGCACGTTGGCTCCGGCCAAAATGCCGAGTTCCCTGCCAAGTGGATGCAGGCTGCCCAATGCTGTGGTGGAGGGCAAAAGCACGTGCGGGTGCAACAGCCTTATCACCGAAAGCAGCCGCAGGGTGGTCTCCACCGAGCCGTTGGGACTGTCGGCGAAAGGCGTGTGCTGCGTGGCCACAAAAGGCCCTATGCCCACCATCTGCGGACGGAAAGTGCGGATAAACTGCAGGTCTTTGAGCAAGGTCTCCGCCGTTTGTCCGGGCGAGCCCACCATAAAGCCGCAACCCACCTGATAGCCAATCTCTTTGAGCCATTGCAGGCACTGCATACGGTTTTGGAACGACATCTCATTGGGGTGCAAGTAATGGTAATGGCTTTCGTCGGCGGTCTCATGGCGCAGCAGGTAGCGATTGGCTCCGGCATCGTAGAGCCGTTGGTAGCTCTCGCGCGGCCGTTCGCCCATAGAGAGAGTGATGGCGCAGTCGGGGAACCGGCTTCGAATTGCAGCCACCAAGTCCACCAAACGGTCATCGATCCACCACGGGTCCTCGCCGCCCTGAAGCACAAAGGTACGCATACCGTAGCCATAACCATCCTTACAACAAGCCATTATAGTTTCGGGCGTCATGCGGTAACGCTCCAAAGTGCGGTTGCCGCGACGTATGCCGCAATAGTTGCAGTTGTTTCGGCAAAAGCTGGTTATCTCAACCAGTCCGCGAAGAAAAATTTTGTCGCCATAAACCTGTTCCACCGCTTTGCGTGCCTTGGCGTGGAGGTATTTCACGGCGTTGTTTTTTGGCAACGCAAGCAGCTGTTGCAAAAAAGAAAGACTGATGTTCTGCTCCGATGCGAGGACATCAATCATGTGTATCGTTTGCAATTCTTCAGCAGATGCCTCGGCCCTCAGCCGCTCGGCAGTGGGTGCCAGAAGCGTTTTTTCGGATTGAGTTGCCGATTTTTTGAGTTTTTGTCCAGCTGCGTTGTCATCGCTAATGTATGCCATGGTTACTTCAGGTTTTCGTTAATTAGTGTTTACTTTCCAATAACCCGTCTTGTTACTGCCTATGCGTTCTGTCAATCCGCTCTCGCGCAGCGAATTGATGATTTTCTTTATACCGCCCAGCGAAAGTCCTACACGCTTGCTGAGTTCGTCACGCGTCAGATGACCATTCTCACTTAGCAGCAGCAGCACCTTCTGGGTCGATTTGCCGGTTATTTTATCGGCTACTTTATCGGATGCTCCCTCTTGCAAAGGTGCCCCTTGACGCGACTTCAAGGTAGTGTATATTTCATTCAGCATAAAGTCTATAAATGGCCCCGACTGGCCAGCTTTGCTGCTGGCGTTGATGGCGTTGTAGTATTGCTGCTGGTTGTTAAAAACCACATTCTCCACAGGCAGATGCGCAAACAGAGGGTGCAGTTTGCCCAAAATTAGTGACTGCCACAGGCGTCCTATCCGCCCATTGCCGTCGATGAATGGATGAATAAACTCAAACTCATAATGGAATACGCAAGAGCGTATCAGCAAGTGGTCTTTCGAAAGTTTCAGCCAATCGAACAGGTCGTGCATCAGCATCGGAACGCGTTCGGCTGGAGGTGCCAAGTGCACCAGCCCTTTTTCGCCAAGCACCCCCACACCGCCGCGACGGTAGCGGCCGGTATCTTCGACCAACACCTGCATCATCACGCCGTGAGCCCTCAGCAGGTCTTTCTCTTTGAAAGCGTCGAGTGCGGGATACATTTCGTATGTCTTGATGGCGTTCTTCACTTCCTGAATCTCCTTGATGGGTGCAACGATGTTTTTTCCGTCAATAATGTCGCTTACCTGCCATTCGCTCAACGTGTTTCCTTCGATGGCAAGCGAAGAGTGGATAGTTTTGATGCGGTTCGCCTTGCGCAGCCGCAGACCATCTTCTTGCTCCAGACGGTTGGCGTAGCGCTCAATCTGGGCAGAAATCTCTGCTATCAAGTTGATGGCATCTGTGCTTATCGTGAAAGGCGGTATATACATTGTTCTACACTTTTTGGGACGAGTTTCAGACTGCAAATATACGATTTATTTCTCAATCCGGAAAATAAAAAAAACGCGGCAGCCCTTTTGACCTGTCGCGTTTTTTATGCAGATAGCAATATTCAACTTTCGTTGAAAATCAATTATTTGCTGTAGGCTTTGGCCATGGCCACACTGCGTAGCGATTCTGCCCTGGCGAAAGCGGCCATATAGCGTGCCGAGGGCATGAAACTGCGTTTGCAGCTGTCGTCGCCATCGAGCTGACGGTTTACGTCGAAAACAAGCAGGTAACCCATTATTATGGATGCTATCACATCGGTCTGCATACGGCGGAAATCGTAGTCGGTGTCGGCATTGGCGCTGGCCATTTCGGCAAGGACTTTGTAGTTTCCGGTAGCCTCACGGAGCATCTCGCGCAGGGGTTCCAACTCGCTGTGGATGGGTCGTGCGTCATACTCCTCGATTTTGGTTATGTAGGCGCCGTTGGCGATGCCTTTCATGGCGGCCACCACCTGCAGCTGTGAGGTGCCTTCGTAGATGCTGAGGATACGGGCGTCGCGATAGAGGCGTTCGCAGGCATATTCTTTCATAAATCCGCTGCCGCCGTGTACCTGTATGCAGTCGTAGGCGTTGCGGTTGGCGTATTCGGATGCCGAGAGTTTCAGCAGAGGGGTAAGTATGTCGGCGCTGCGCAGTGCGGCTTTGTAGTCGGCACGCTCGTCGATTTCTATCTTGCCTTTGGCTTCGTAAGCCTTGTAGGTGTCCACCATACGTGATGTCTCGTAGAGCAGGGTGCGGGCGGCGTCGGTGCGGGCGCGCATGGTTGTAAGCAGGTCGCGCACGGCGGGGAAATTCTCGATAGCCTGACCGAACTGCTCGCGCTCGGCGGCGTATGCCACGGCTTCGCGACAAGCGGCCTCGCACAGTCCCACCGACTGCGAGCCAACTCCCAATCGGGCGTCGTTCATCAGTGTCATCACATATTTGATAAGTCCCAACCGGCGTTCGCCGACGATATATGCGGGGGCGTTGTTGAACACCAGCTCTGCGGTGGGCGAGCCTTTGATACCCATTTTGTTTTCCAGACGGCGCACCGTCATGCCTCCGTCGTTGCGGTCGTAAACGTAGTACGACAATCCGCGGCCGTCGTTGGTGCCCTCTTCGGAGCGTGCCAAAACCAGATGCAGGTCGGCGCCGCCGTTGGTGATGAAACGTTTCACACCGTTGAGGCGCCAGCAGTTGTTGGCCTCGTCGAAAGTGGCTTTCAGGCGCACGCTCTGCAAGTCGCTGCCGGCATCGGGCTCGGTGAGGTCCATGGAGCACGAGGCTCCCTCGTATATGCGGGGCAGGAACTTGTCCTTGATGGCCTCATCGGCAAAAGAGCTGATAGTCTCGGCGCAGTCCTGCAGGCTCCAGATGGTGCCGAAGCCGGTATCGGCGCGCGAGATAATCTCCGTTGTCATGATAAAAGGCACATAGGGGAAATTGAGGCCGTGGTATTTGCGTGGCATCGAAATGCCGAACAGTCCCGACTGGCGCAGGGTGTTGTAGTTCTGCTGGGTGCCGGGGGCATACACCACACTGTTGTTGTCGATATGCGGACCCACATGGTCCACCTCCTCGGCGTTGGGGGCTATCACGTCGCCGGCAATGTCGCCAACGAGTTGCAGCACCCGGTCGTAGTTTTCCATTGCCTCGTCGGCGTTGGCCGGAGCGTCGTCGTACTGGCCGTGGTCGGCGAAACCGCGCTCTTTCAGGGCGGCGATTTTTTTCATTTCGGGATGGGTGAGATGAAATTTAAGGCTGTCGTTATCTGTGTAGAAATTCATAACTTTCGATATTTATTATAACATCTAAAACCACGAAATAAACTGTTATTTTTGCGCCTTTCGTTTTTTTTTCGATGTTCAAATTCAATTATTATTTTTTGTTTTTGTTGTAACAAGCTATCAGTTGCGGCACCACTTTGCACACGTCGCCGATGATGGTGTAGTCGGCGATGGCGTTGATAGGAGCGTCGGGGTCGGTGTTGATGGAGATAATCTTGCCCGACTGGTCCATGCCTGCACGGTGCTGCACGGCTCCGGAGATACCGCAGGCGATATACAGTTTGGGACGCACGGTAACGCCCGTCTGCCCTATCTGGCGGTCGCCTTCGGCAAAACCGGCATCCACGGCGGCGCGGGTGGCGCCCACCTCACCGCCAAGGGCCTGTGCCAGCTGGTGCAGCATCTCGAAATTCTCCTTGCTGCCCATGCCGTAGCCTCCGGCAACGATGATGGACGAGTTTTTGATGTTTATCTTCTGCTGCTCTATCTCGCGGGCTATAATCTTGACACATTCGTCCTCGCCGCGCAGGTATTTGTCGGCGTCGAGAGTTACAACAGTGCCTTTGTAGTTGGCGTCGAGCACCTCTTTTTTCATCACGCCCTCGCGTACGGTGGCCATCTGCGGACGGGTTTCGGGGTTAACAATGGTGGCTATGATGTTTCCGCCGAAAGCGGGACGTATCTGATAAAGGATTTTGTCGTACTGTTTTTTGGCAACTTTGTCCTCGTAGGGACCTATCTCCAGCGATGTGCAGTCGGCGGTGAGGCCGCAGCGCAGGTACGAGGAGATACGTGGGGCGAGGTCGCGGCCCACGCAGGTGGCACCCATTAGCACCACGTCGGGACGGTTTTCCTCTATCACCTTGTAGAGCACCGCAAAATGAGGCAGGGTGCGGTAGGGCGACAGACGACGGTCGTCGGCTTTGAACACTTTGTCCACTCCAAATGGGTAGAGCTGTTTTTCTATTTCGGCAATACCGCTTCCGCACACCAGAGCAGAGAGCTGGGTGCCGAGCTGGTTGGCAAGGGAACGCCCCTTGGTGCAGAGTTCAAGACTCACATCGGCAATGTGGCCGTTTTCTGCTAATTCGCAATATATCAGTATCATGCTTCTTAATTGTTTTTCCTTTTTTTGACGTTATTTTATCTTTACTGAATTCCGCAAACGCGGTTTTGACAAAATGAACAACCGGGCATTGGACACCTTGCGGCATCCCGTTGCCTAATTGCTTAATTGTGAGTGGTTTTGCATCTCAACAACACAAACACAATTAATTTGCAAAGATACAAATAAAAAACGATTCGTTATACAATTTTGGTGTTTTTTTTTCCGCATAAACCTTTTCCCATGTTTTTCAGTTGCCATCATTGCTGATAATGTGTTGGGTATCAGGTGCAGAGTTCGAGATATGGTTTTACGGACATTGAGCCGAGTATGGAGGCGGCAGACCTCGTTTGGGGAATGACTAAATAAAAAACACGAGCCAACGTCAGTCGGAGCCGATTGTCCCATATTCCGACTGCTGTAATACGGACATGGGTGCCTACAGTGGGGAAATAATTTCACACCGGCAATCGCATAGCGACCGAAATGCCATCAGGCCTGCAGGTCGGAGAGCAGTTTGCCGAGGTTTTCTCGAAGGTCGGAAGTTGCGATGTTGTACTGTATATTGCCGCTTTCCACCAGCGATATGGAGCCCGTCTGCTCGGACACCACAACGGCCACGGCGTCGGTGAGTTCGGTGAGGCCGAGGGCGGAACGGTGGCGCAGCCCGAGGTTGGGGTCGATGTCGGGATTGGACGACACCGGCAGTATGCATCGTGCAGCAACAATTCGGTTGCCATCGACTACCACGGCTCCGTCGTGGAGTGGGGTGTTTTTGAAAAAGATAGTTTCGAGCAGTGCCGACGACAAGGTAGAGTTCACCTTCTCTCCAGTGTCGGTAATCTCGCTGAGGTCGCCACCGCGCCCGAACACGATGAGCGCCCCCGTTTTGGTCTGCGACATGCGCGAGCAGGCCTGAATAACGGGGTCGAGCTGCAACATGTTGTGCTTGCGGGTGGAGAAATGCTTGAACAGGCTTATCTTGCCGGTATCCTTGAACGGACGGCTGCCGAGCAGCAGCAGAAAACGACGTATCTCAGGCTGGAACACCACCACCAAGGCCAGCACGCCGATGCTGATAAACTTGCCCAAAATGTCGGACAGCAGTCGCAGCTGGAAAAGCTCAACCACCTGCCATATTATGTATATCACAAAAATGCCAAGAAAAATACGTATGGCGTTGGTGTTTTTCACCAGCTTGAAAATGCCGTATATCAGCAGTGCTACAAGCAGGATGTCCATAACATCCACAAAAGAGAAGTGCAGCAGTCCTTTTAAAAACAGTAAGTTCATATCGTTGTGTCATTAAATAAGTTTCGAAACAATGGTGCGGCACTGCACAGCTTCGGTCACGTCGTGCACACGCAGAAATTTGGCTCCGTGGAGCAGTGCGTAGGTGTTTAGGGCCGTGGTGCCGTTGAGGGCATCGTCGGCAGTGTTACCGAGAAGCTTGTAAATCATGCTCTTACGCGATATGCCCACCAGCAGCGGCTCATCGAAAACGGCAAACTCGTCCAAACGGCGCATCAGTTCGTAGTTTTGGTCCAACGTTTTGGCGAACCCGAACCCTGGGTCCACGATAACATCCTTTGCCCCAAGACGATAGAGCGTTTCCATGTTTTCCGACAGGAAATGTATCACCTCGGTCACCACGTCGGTGTATTGCGTGGCCTGCGCCATGCGGTCGGGGGTGGTGCGGTTGTGCATAAGCACGTAAGGCACCTGCAAGGCGGCCACAGTCGGGAGCATACGCTTGTCGAAAAGTCCGCCCGATATGTCGTTGATGATGTCGGCGCCGGCCTCCACACACCGTTCGGCCACGGTGGCGCGGAAAGTGTCGATGGAGATGGGCGTGTGCGGAAACTCGGCACGCAACATTTTCAGAACGGGCAAAACGCGCTGTAGTTCAGCCTCTTGGTCGGGAGTGTCGGCACCCGGACGGGTGGAAACGGCGCCCAAGTCGATAATGTCGGCCCCCTGGCCCACTATGTCGCGGGCACGACGCATTACAGAAATTTCGTCGGTGTAGCGGCCGCCGTCGAAAAACGAGTCGGGAGTTACATTCAAAATGCCCATCACAAGCGGTTTGTCGGCGTTGTATATCTTTTTTTGCAGTACCATAATGTTTTTTTGCAGAAAAAAACGTATTTTTGTAAAACGGACAATGTTACGAAAGCATTGTTTATATCACTGATTAACAGCCTATTGTGCTAAGCAACAACAGCATAAACGCCAGCATTGCGTGCAAAAAACACTCGGTCTGCAATCGGTTGCAAAAATACGAATAAAAATAATATTCAGCAAAAAAAATGTCAGACACCAAGAAAGAATTTGAGGCCGAACTTGCGGTATGCCGCAAACTTTTCGAGATGAAAACCCGCGACTACGGCACCTCATGGCGCATATTGCGTCTGCCGTCGCTCACCGACCAGATTTTTATCAAAGCCAACCGTATACGCAGTGTGCAGATGTGCGGCGAAGCCAAAGTTGACGAAAATATCGAGGACTGCTTTGTGGCCATGGTGAACTATTCCGTTATGGCACTGATACAATGCGAGTTGGGTATGGACGGCGAGCAGGACCTGCCGCTGGAACGCGCCATGGAGCTTTACGACAAACACTCCATCGGGGCAATGAACCTGATGCTCGACAAAAACCACGACTACGGCGAGGCTTGGCGCTCCATGCGTGTGAGCTCGATGGTGGACATCATACTGATGAAACTGAAACGCCTGAAACAGATTGAGGACAACAACGGCCACACCCTTGTTTCGGAAGGCGTGGAAGGCAGCTACAACGACATACTCAACTACTCCGTGTTTTCACTGATACAAATACACGAACAAAACAACGCATGAAACCAAACCTCAAGTCGTTCGTTGCATCAACTCTAATCCTCCTTTCGGCAACAGCCATTTTAGCCTCGTGCTGCCACCAAGCCGAGAACCTCCCTCCAGCACCCAACTACGCCGACACCACCCAATGGTACATCCGGCAACGCAACGCACCTGTAGATGTTTTCTACATAATCTCCACCGAAACAGGCGACTACACCTCTGCCAACGGCCTGCAGTGCCACTACGCCGACACCTACAACGACACCCTGCGCACCGCCATGCTCGGCGAGATGGAGGGCGTGGACGCACTGCTCTGCGACGGACTCAACTACTATTCGCCTTTCTACCGCCAATGCTCGTTGGAATCGTTCGAAACCGACAGCCTTGCACAGGCACGGTTCGCCTACGCCATGAAAGACGTCGGACACGCTTTCGATTACTACATCAAAAACCTCAACCAACGGCGACCGTTCGTGCTAATGGGCTTCAGCCAGGGTGCGATGGCTGTGGTGGAGCTGCTAAAACAGATGGACAACGACACATACAGCCGCATGGTGGCGGCCTACGTTATAGGCTGGCATATCGCCGACAGCGACCTTGCCGCCACCAGCCACATACGGCAAGCCGCCGACAGTGCCGACCTCGGCGTAACCATCTGCTACAACTCGGCTCGCCACAACAGCTGCGCCATACCGCTGATAAGCAACGGCAACCGCATAGCCATAAATCCCACCAACTGGCGCACCGACGCCACCCCCGCCACTCTGATAAGCCCCATATCGCCCGACACACTGACCATAACCCTCGACACCACCTCCAAACTACTGATTGTCAATGGCTACAGCCCAAACGACTATATGCTTCCGCTGATAGGCAGGCAGGGCAACTACCACCGGCTCGAAATATCGCTCTACCGCAATGTGCTGCGCCACAACATCGCTCTGCGCGCCAACACTTTCGTGAAAACAAAAAACAACGTACAACAATAAAAACACCCGAACTGCGTTATAATAGATTATCATCACAATAATATCATGACAAAAGAAAGAGAAAAAACACTGCGTACAATCGACTGCATCTGCAGAATTTTTGTAGGACTTGTATTCCTGTTCTCCAGCTTTGTGAAAGGCGTGGACCCGATGGGCACCGGCTACAAGATACAAGAATACATGACCGCGTGGAGCATAGGCAGCCTCAGTTTTGAATGGGCACTGCCGCTGGCCCCGATACTCTCTGTGGCGTTGGTAACAATAGAGTTTGTGATTGGCGTATTGCTGATAACCAACTCGTTGCGCGTACTCAACGCGTGGATGTTGCTTCTGATGATGTCGTTTTTCCTTGTTACCACCCTCATCGACGCCATCACCAACAAAGTTACCGACTGCGGCTGCTTTGGCGACGCAATAAAACTCACCAACTGGCAGACCTTTTGGAAAAATGTGGTGCTGATGGTACCCACAATAATAATTTTCTGCTGCCGCAACATCAAGAAAAAACGCCGCACTTTCGAACGCGACATCCTTGTTCTGCTCTTTGCCATAGCCGCAATGGTGGTGTTTGCCATGTACAACATCAACAACGAACCCATCATCGACTTCCGCCCGTGGAAAGTGGGCAACCGGATGATTCCCGAAACCGACGGCAAGATAGTTAGTTACGTAACTTACCAGAACAAAACCACCGGCCAAACCGAGGAGTTCCTTTCGGAAAACCTGATGCAGAAAGACAGCCTGTGGTTCGAGGAATGGGAATTTGTGGACAGCCGCGTGGTGGACCCCACCATCATTGCCGCTCCCGGATTTTCGATGATAGGCATCGACGGCGAGGACAAAGCCAAGGAAATAATAGGCTCGCCCAACCCGGTGCTTATCGCCACCAGCCACAACGTTGCCGCCATCGACAAAAACGGCATCCAAAGCCTGCAACGCGTGAAAGAAATTGCATCTCAGCACAGAGTGAACTACATTTTCCTCACTGCCTCGCTGCCCGAAGATGTGGAGAAATTCCGACAGGAGAACGGCCTTGCCGACATGGAATATTTCCTTGCCGACGACAAAGCCATAGAAACCATGCTACGCTCCAACCCCGGATTTATACTGCTCAAAGACGCCATAGTGAAGGGTAAATGGCACTACCGCAACTACAACAAAATACGCAGCGTGGATTTCGAAAACCTTGACAACTGATTGGGAGTTGAAAATTGAAAGTTGAAAATTAAATAACCAAAGGTAATGAAAAAGATACTGATAGCCATCGCATTGGCACTGACGGTCAGTTTTGCATGGGCTCAGAAAAACGAGCCGGCCGAGAACGCCGAGACCCGCGGCTATGCTGTGGCCATTGGCGACGATGCCCCAGATTTTACAATCACCTACCTCGACGGCAAAACGGTTAAACTGAGCTCGCTGCGTGGAAAACTGGTTATGCTGCAGTTCACCGCCAGCTGGTGCCCGGTGTGCCGACGCGAAATGCCAAACATCGAAAGCGATATCTGGCAACCACATAAAACCGACACCAATTTCGTGCTCATCGGCATCGACCTGAAAGAAAAGCCGCGAAAAATAACCCATTTTGCCAATGAAACGGGCATTTCGTACCTCCTTACCCTCGACGAAAAGGGTGAGATTTTTGCCCTCTACACCGAAAAAAATGCCGGCGTTACACGCAACATTCTCATAGCCCCAAACGGAAAAATACTGTTTATGACACGACTTTTCGACCCCGAGGAGTTCAACATGCTTGTGCAAATCATCGAAGATGAACTGAAAAACATAAAATAACCAGACCATGAAAAAAACATTTTTTGCAACACTAATGCCAGCCGTGGCCCTGTTTTTGGCCTGCGGCAACAGCTCGGCCCCCGAAACAGAAAACGACTCCTTTGCCCTTTCCGAAGAGCAAACCGAAGAAATTTCTACCGAGTCACAATACATTGAAACACAGTTTTACAGCAACAGTATGCAGCAAAACCGCACCATTGCCGTTTACCTGCCTGCAAACTACAGCAAATCAAAGACTTATCCCGTAATATACGGCGAGGACGGACTGGTAATCCAGTCGGGACGCTACAAAGAGCTGCTCGACTCGCTGATAAGCCGTGGAGAGATAGAGCCCGTGGTGGTGGCCGTTTCGTACGAAAACAAAAATCCCATACCCGGCTACCAAATGGCTTACCGCAACGCCGAATTTGTGGAGGCCATTGCCAACGATGACCCACAGCTGACGGAGATTTACAACAACCACCTCAACTACTTTGTCCACGAGTTCATTCCTTACATCGAAAACAACTACTCGGTATCCACCAACCGCGAAGGACGCATATACTACGGGACCTCCAACAGCGCCGACTTCGGACTCACACTCAGTTTCCGCAAGCCCGACTTGTTTGCCGAATACTGGTGTTTCTCGCCGGTGTACAGCCAACTTTGGGACTACCAGCCCCTTGCCATGCCCACACGCTACTACATAGATCGCGGCAGCGAGGAGGAGAAAGGCGACATGATGATTTATTTCAGCAACCTTGTTGATTTTCTGCGCCGTAGCGGCGGCGATGTTACCGAATGGACTTTCCAAGGCGGCCACGACCGTGCCAAATGGCGCGCCGATTTCATCAAAATGCTGAAAACACGTTTCGGTGCCTTATAAAATCGACAATACAACTTTTTTGAACAAACAATAAAAACACACACAGATGAAACACTTATTTCGCGCTTTGGCAATAGCCACCGTGGCACTCACCATGAGCTGCAACAACAATGAAATCCCCGCCCCCGAGGCTCTGAAAAACATCGTTCCCGACGCCGCTACGATAACCGAAACATCCGGCTTGAGCGAGATACACAACGCCTCGGGCGACATCATCGGATATATGGCCCTTTCGAAACCGGCAAGCGACAGCATACAAGGCTATGCCGGCGAAACTCCCCTGATGGTGGTCATGGACAACGACCGCAAAATAAAAGCCACCGTGCTTATGGAAAACAATGAAACCCCGGCTTTTGTGGACAGAGTTGCCGAAGGCGGTCTTTTCGACAGCTGGAACGGAATGACCATCACCGAAGCCGCAGCCCACACCCCCGATGCCATAAGCGGCGCCACATTCACGTCCAACGGCGTAATACAATCGATGCAGGCCTGTATGAAAGCTTTGGACAAATAACATTTGCATAATCAATCCTCTTCGGTTCAATTCCAAAAGCAAAAGCTTTTCGCTCTTTTTTTGTCCAATTACAATAAAAAGCGTACATTTGCATTGTTTAACCAAAAAGCACACGTTATGACAAAGAGAATCAAACTTTTAGCCACAATAGCCGTACTTTCAAGCTTGGCTACGTCGTGCATAATGTACCAGCCTCAAGGCGTGGACATTCCGCTGATAAACCACGAAAACGACATCCGCATCGACGGTTCTATCTCGGCGGGCTACATGGTGGGCATATTCCCGGCCATCAACGCAACGGCTTCGTACGGGTTCAACAGCTGGGGAACAGCACAGCTTCACGCCAACTGGGACTTGAGCCGCGGATATTACCTGCAGGCCGGCGCCGGCGCTTATCTGCCTATCGACAAGTTCGTTTTGGAAGGCTATCTCGGATACGGCTACGGATACAAATATTACATAAAAAGCGACACTGTTGCCAACCCAAAAGAATTTTTCGGCAACTACCAGATACCGTATGTACAGCTGAACATGGGATGGGTAGATTTGGCAAACGGCCATATCGACTTGGGCTTGGGCGTGAAAGCCGGCTGCTACATACCCGACATCACCGACCGCTGGACCAACCACCCCGACACAAAATACATCGACAGCCCACTGGCACTCATCGAGCCACAGCTGTTTTTCCGCGTGGGCGGCGAGCACCTGAAATTCACCATCCGTGCCGGCATGAGTTTCTTCCCCGAAGAGTCGGGACTGCTGTACGCTCCCTTTGGGGCAAGCGTGGGCGTGAACTACCGCTTCTAACCCTTTGCAAGCAATGGCCGAAAAAAAAGATCAGTACATTGTTGCTTACATAGCCGACTACGACAAGGCAGACACCGTATTGGCATACAGTCTGATGCTATCCACATACCTGCGTAAGGGCATAATACTTCTGCGGGTGTGCGACCCACGCTACACCTCCGAGACCACCGACGAGGCACAGCAGCAGCTGATAGCCTTGAAACAACGTCTGCCCGAAAACGTATTTTCCACCTACTGCGCCCTTAAAGGCAAAACCTCCGAAGTTATCGAGCTGCTGCCCAAGGCTTTCAACGCCGTGGCCATTGCCGCCTGTGTGGACAAAAGCAACAAAAAATCGGCCTGCCACCCCAAAAACGTGCTCCGCGATTTTGCCAAATGCAAGGTGGCCTACCTGCTGGCACAAGAGCCTCCCAAGGACTACCCATCGGTGGTTGGCAAGGTGGCTTTCAGCCTCGATTTCAAGAAAGAAAGCAAGGACAAACTGATTTGGGCCAGCTATTTCCCCCGCTTTTTCGGCAGCCAGCTGTGGGTGCTGTCGTACAACTACACCGACGAGTTTCTGCGCGCCAAATGGTACAGCAACGTCAAGTTTATGGACAAAATGTATGCCAATCTAGGCGTTACCCACAAAAAAGCCGACCTCGGCAAACCGAAGTCGTTTATCGACGTGGTGGCACTTCAGGCCGCTACCCAGCTTGGCATAGGACTGCTTATCTCCACCACCACCGCCGAACGCGACGTGGCCGAATATTTCATTGGTGTGCAGGAAGACAGAACCATCGCCAACGAACAAAAAATCCCCATTCTTTTCCTCAACCCACGCGACGATTTGTACGTGCTCTGCGACTGAACGAGTTGATAGTAGAAATGCTCTTTGCCCGAGTGCCGAAATTTCGCCGGTTTGGAAGTTTGGGATAAAAATTGTATCTTTGCAAAACATTTATAAACTTTGTAATATGGTTATAATTGCTGATAATCAAAATTTTAACGATGTAATGCATAAAAACCACTCTTGCAACACATTGATTATAAGTCTTTACCCCCCCCCAATACACATTTGTAACAGTCGTTTGGGCTTATATAGCCTTTGTACAAGCCCGTTTAAGTGAATTTTGCCGCCACACGACGAGTGCCTGTGGTGCGGGTTTCTTATTAGGAAAAAATCAAAAAATATATTTAAAATGAAAAAGCTTTTTACTTTTTTGGCAGTGACAAGCCTTGCGATAACAGCAATATCGCAGAACATCACCCTGAGATTCACCGGCGCCACAAGCGGCGGCGATTATGTACGAATGGACTCGGTACAAGTCCAGAATGTTAGCCGCTCGTGGACAGAGACGGTTTTCTATCCCGACACCGTGCTCACTTTCCAAACCACGGGCATTGCCGAAGCGCAAAGCTCCGAAACCCGGATAGCCGCTTACCCCAACCCCGCCAACGGACGAACCACCGTGGCGGTTGGCGTCGCCCAAAGCGGCGAGGCCGCCCTGCGGCTGTACAACCTTGCTGGACAGCAAGTTGCCGGACTCACTATGCCGCTCCAAGCGGGTGAGAACCTTTTCGAGGTGCGGTTGCAAAGCGCCCAAGTCTATCTTTTGGCCGTTACCACAGCGCGGGGGCGCAGTACCGTTAAACTTCTCAACCGCGGCGCAGGCACGGAAAACGGTATCTCGTTCCTCGGCAATGGCAATGTTGCGGAAAAACGCCAATCCTCCAATACTTTCCAAAGCGGCGACATTCTTAGGATTGTCGGTTACGCCACAAACGACGGCACTGTTTTGGCCAGCCGCGAGGTGCTGCAGTCGCAGACGGCAAGTGAGGATTTCACGCTGCTTTTCACCCTTCCGGTTGCGCCAGTAGCTCCCACGGTAACCACCACCGCCGCCAGCGGCATAACTGATTCCTCCGCCACCACAGGCGGCAATGTAACAACTGATGGCGGAGCCGCTGTTACCGCCCGCGGCGTGTGCTGGAGCACATCGCAGAACCCCACCGTTAGCGGCAGCCACACCACCGACGGCTCCGGCACAGGCAGCTTTACAAGCAACCTTACAGGATTGACCGCCGGAACCACATATTATGTGCGCGCCTACGCTATAAACTCTGTTGATACCGCCTACGGCAGCCAAATCACATTCACTACAAATGCCGTAGCTCCCACGGTAACCACCACCGCCGCCAGCGGCATAACTGATTCCTCCGCCA
>CALGGY010000038.1 GCA_937915785.1 uncultured Bacteroidales bacterium | reverse complement strand
AACATTCTCTGTCTATTCACAAAAATCTCCCAAAATTATTTTGGACACTATTGGGGTGCAAGATATAAAAACAAATGACGTACTCTCTCCAGCTGCAGGGTTAGGTCATGAAATAGGACATGTCATTAATGCATGGAGCAATGCTTCTGAATACATCAAAAGGAGAGGAACGCCGCGAAATGATTTTTGGGATAATGAAGAAGAATATTTCAATATAGACAAGTGGGAACACCGAATTGCAAAAGAGTGGGGCGAATTAAAACGAGAAGGACATAATACAATAGGAGCCGATGGAAGAGTGAGATATCGTGTCGTCAAAACAGAAAGTAGTATAAGCACTTCAATTGATGAGTAATAATGAAACAAATAAAGATATTAGTTTTATCAGTCTTACTTTTATTATTCTGCCACTGTTCCCATGCACAGAGCAGTGATAAAGGCAGTTTGGTGAGTCTTTCAGGCGTAGTGATAGATTCTGTCACAAATATGCATGAGGCTTTTGCAAGCATATATTTGTATCCTCAGAAAACAACCGTTTTTTCAGATATGACAGGTCGATTTTACATATATGATGTATCATGTGAAACGTCACTAATTGTGGTTAAATTACTTGGATACTACGAGTATAAGCGCGTTCTACGCCCAATAGATTTTGCACAAGAACTTATAATTAGGTTGGTGCCGAAAACAAGGCAACTTGACACGAATATTTATCCTATAATAAGGCACAAAGTTAGATGATTGTGTGGTGTTATAAATCATTGAACACGATGCAAAACTTCACTCCCGCAGGCCGCATCTGCCGCAAGGAGCAGGGCGACAACAACGCTACAAAACGGCTTGTGTACAGCTACAACCCCAACAACGCCCCCCACGCCGCAAGGCGTATCTACGACCCGAACACCGGCAACCTGCGGCAGATGCTGTGGGACGCCAACGGCAACCTCGCGCAAATAGCCGAGTACACATACGACCCCGCCACCGAGATAACCACCCTGAAAGACTTCCGCAACCACTACTGGGACGAGGACAACCGACTGAACCTTGTGCTCGACAACAGCAATTTTTCTTACTACCTGTATGGCCACGACGGGCAGAGGGTGGCGAAGATCACGACAAATTGGCTTTTCAATCCAAGTGAAAATGGAAATATAGCGACATGGGCTGATATGAGGAATATTGCATTATATCCATTTAATTATTTGGTTGTGACACAAAATGATTACACAAAATACTACTACGCCGGAGGTGCGCGAATAGCCAGTAAACTTGGCAGTGGCGGTTTTGAAAAAATGCAGAGGTTGTGTACAGAGAATTTGAGCCTTACTACTAATGCTAACGCTTTGTTTAACAGCGTGGTTGCGAGGATTGGCGAGGATATGCCGCAAGATTACCAGTCCATCCCTTGTACTGACTATTATTCGGAGATAGCTGGATTCAGGGTGCAACTGCCAGTACTAAACTTCGAACCCAATTTTGGTGCGGGTTATCGTATAATGTTTAGAAAAAACTATGGAACTGAAGAATTATTCTTTTACCATAATAATCACATGGAAAGTGTGAACTGGGTAACATCTTCCACTGCGACACCAACTCAATTTGTGCTTCAAAGACCTTATGGAGAGGAATTTGTCATGCAATGGAGTGGTTCTTATGATGAGAGATTCATTTTTACAGGCAAAGAGAGGGACGTCGAGACAGGCTACTACTATTTTGGAGCGAGGTTCGACAATGTGGATTTAGGCTTTTTGTCCGTTGATCCAATGGCGGATAAGTATCCGAGCATATCTCCTTACGCTTATTGTGCTTGGAATCCGGTGAAACTGGTGGATCCGGAGGGGGAAAATGGAGTTTGCATAGTTAAGACAGTAGAAAAAAAAATCGTAGTTAGAGCGAACTATTATGTTTTAACACATGGTAGAAATATTATTAAAAACTATCGGGAATCGCAGACAAAATATACGATTAGCGAAATAAATGAAATGCAAATAGAAATAAACGATAAATTAAATAAAGCTAGATACAGAGTTAGCGAAGGTGAATATGAAGGTTATAATGTTGAGTTTGACTTGCGATTTGTAGGTAGCGAAAATTTCTCAGACATAGCACCTGAAGACGTTGGTGGTGCTAGTATTGATAACTTGTTCCAAAAAATGTCGGAGAAATCGTTTACAGATAAATTTGGTACTTTTGAAGATAAAGTGGTTGGGGGTTATGTTGAGAATGCAAAATTTTTATTTATGAATAGTAATAGAGACGATAATAGAAACAGAATACACGAAATTTTCCACACACTTTTTTTTAATAATGATGCTGCTGCAGAGGGTATAGGCAGTTATACAAGAAGAGATTATCCTAATCAATTGGATATAAATATGTTAATTAATAATCCTAACTTGAAAAAGGTGATTGAATGAAAAAAAAGATAATAGAAATATTATTGCTGTTTTGTTTTAGTCCATATACTTTTGCTCAGCAGCCAAAAGTTTTTCGAGATACTTTATTTTTTATTCAGACAGTTGAATATATGCATAAATGCGATAGCACACGTCAAAGTCTTGAGCCAAAACGGTGTTTTGTATGGCTAAACAGGGATTCCTTGGTTAATTATCGTATTGATTGCACTTCATATAACAGCTTTATTAAGAGTTTATATTCAAAAACGGCCAATGCAAAAATTTTTCGGATTTTAGATTGGTTGGAAGGAGATAGCACCTGCCGAAAGTACTATACAAAACAATCAATTTTAGAATTGGAGAATAATTTACGGGATAGTTTTGAGGAGATGATAGAATATGACCATTGCTTTTATATTGAATCTAACATAAATTGTACTCCTGTTATATTTTATTCTGGTTATTATAAGGGTAAGCAATTACTAGTAGATGTTTGTGTTTATTTGCGCATAAGCAAAGTTGTTGCAGATTATTATGTGGTTTCGCCTGAAGTTGGCCATGAGGCAATGTTAGAATACGACTATTCCTTATTAGAATCAAAAAATTATTTGATAAAGGAAATAGTCCAAGTTTTGTCCATAGATGAAAAAGAAAAAATAATGCTTTTAAATACAATATCTCCGTCTTGTCTCGATCATCTCCCCTATATTAGTGAATAAAGACGTTATTAAAACAATGCTCCGCAAGATATCCCATATCACCTGCATCTCCCGATCGACAGCCACCCTTCTGCTTATGTGCGTGTGCAGTGCCGTGGCACGGGACACGACACGGGTATTCTCTAAAATGCCGTGGGGCGAGAACACGGCCGGAGGGGCTTACGTAAACGCATACAACCACGATGGACTTTACCGCCTGACCACCGCAAACGACAGTTACACAGGCAACAACACCAAATATAGCCTTGAAATGAGCTTCACCCCCGCCGGGCGGCTGTGCAGTAAACTACAGGACTACACAGGAACTGCCAACACCTACGCTTACTCCCCCAGTGCCAAGCCACACGCAGTGCGTAGGTACTACAACGGCCTTACAAACGAACTCTCCAACCTGCGCTGGGACAATAACAGCAACCTTGCACAGCAAACCGTTTACAGCGCAAACAACAATGTGCCTACTTTCCTGAATATGCGTATGCTGTTTTGGGATGAGGACGACAGGCTGAACCTCGTAGCTGGAGACGGCTATTTGAGCTACTACGCATACGGCTACGACGGCAACCGCTCAATAAAAATGTCTGGCAATGCTACCATATACTGGAATGGAACGCTCTACAACACTACTTATTTTGATAATACAGTCCGTCCTTAAAAATATGTTAAATATTTGTTATTCAATACAATAAATGCGATTTTTCAGCGTTATAAATGCAAGAAAATTT
>CALGGY010000037.1 GCA_937915785.1 uncultured Bacteroidales bacterium | reverse complement strand
GAAATATGCGATTTGGACAAGTGTTTGCTAATTTATTTATTAACAATCACTTGTCTATTTATCAACAAGCCAATTGCATGGTTACTTGCGGAATTTAGGTAATTCAACAAATACTCCTACTCCTTGTAAAAAATAAGTTTGACTCCTTGGCTGTTGCCCCGAAGAGACTAACTCTCGATAACCCCGCACAAGCCAACGCAGTTGTGCAGTGTGGGGGAGCTCAGCTCTCCTCAACGCCTTGCCAGCACCCACACCACATGGTCCCTCACTACTTGGCGTCGTAGGTCTGGAAAACGATAGTCTTGCCCGTGGTACGCACCTCAAAAATGTCGCCCATGGCCGAGTTCAGCGTCCCCTCCCACCAATAGCGGAACCTGCGACCTTCCACCGGAAACTGCAACCCACTGTACGAAAGCACATTGTCTTTGTCCAAGCTGAACACCGACACCTGCTGCCGCGCAAAACTACAGAACACGGTATCGCCGCTTATGGCGGTAAACACTCCGTAGTTGGTGAACATCCGGCACCGGGCTTTGCTGCCGAACATTGCCAGCAGGCTTATGTTGCCCAGCAGATGGTCCTCGCGCAGGCCTCCAGCACCCACAATGGCTATGCGTTGCCAGCCGTGAGCCACGCAGAAGTCCACCGCCTTGCTCAGGTCGTTGGTCTCCTGCTCGGCCACAAGGTGTATGATATCGGCAAAACGGGCTTTCATATCCTCAGACAGTGAGTCGCCGTCGCCTACTATGGCCGTTGGTTGCAGACCTGCCTCCACCAAATTCTGTGTGGCACCGTCGCAGCACACCACAGGCAGTGCGCTTCGCAGCATGGCCATAGGCACCTCGTGATGAGGAAACTCGCCGTTGGCAAGTATCACAGCATCAAACTCCTGCATATCAATTGTGTATTGCATATTCATCTATAATCGCCTTCGGTGGGAAATTATCCAAATCTAATCAAACCAAAGATATACAATTGCACGATTTGAAATAATTTGTTCGATTTCTGTCACACAGTGACACACATAACCAGAAAAATAGCGACATTGTTTTATTGTTATTTATTTGACTTTTTTTTGTGTTTCGGCGAGCCGTGTCGGGAGTCGTGTCTGCCAGCGTTTTTGGCTTTGCGGTCGGGGCGGTGCTCCTTGGCCTCGCGGCGACGGTCGGAATGTGCCATGGGTTCGTCGTCGGCCACCAGTTTGAAATCCAGCTGTTTGCGTTGCATGTCCACACGTTTCACCTCAATGGTTACAGGCGAGCCCAGCTTGTATGTCTTGCCGTAGCGGCGGCCTATCACCTGGTAGTTGTCCTCGTCGAGGTAGTAGAAATCGTCGTCCATGTCGCCGAGGGGTATCATTCCCTCGCACTTGTTGCCCTCAATTTCGGCGTAGATGCCCCATTTGCTCACGCCCGATATAAGAGCTGGAAAACGCTCGCCGATTTTGTCGGAGAGGAACTCGGCCTGCTTGTATTTCACCGATGTGCGCTCGGCCTCCACAGCCTTGCGTTCCATAAGCGAGGCATGTTTGCAGCGTTCCTCGTACTCTTCTTTGTTGGCCGACTTGCCGCCCTCAAGGTAATGCTCCAGCAGGCGGTGCACCATAAGGTCGGGGTAGCGGCGTATGGGCGAGGTAAAATGGGTGTAGTAGGGAAACGCCAGCCCGTAGTGCCCTATGTTGTCGGTGGAGTAGAAGGCCTTGGCCATGGTGCGTATGGCAATGGCGTCTATCATGTTTTGCTCACCCTTGCCCTCGGTAGCCACAAACAGGTTGTTGAACGACTTGGCCAGCAGCTGGCGGTTGCCCACGTTCATGCGGTAACCCAGCTTGCGCACAAACTGCACAAAGGTGTTCAGCTTTTCGGGATTGGGTTCGTCGTGCACACGGTAAACAAAGGTCCGGGCCTCGGCTTTGCCCTTGGTCTTGCCCACGTGCTCGGCCACGCTTCTGTTTGCCAAAAGCATAAACTCCTCGATAAGGAAATTGGCCTCTTTCTGTTCTTTTATGTAAACTCCTATGGGCTTGGCATTTTCGTCGAGCTTGAATTTCACCTCTACACTCTCAAAGTTTATGGCTCCGGTTTTGTGGCGCTCTTCTTTCATTATCTGTGCCAACTCGTTGAGTTTCAGTATCTCGCCATTCAAATCACCCTCGCCAGTTTCTATCACCTGCTGTGCCTCCTCGTAGGAAAAACGGCGGTTGGAGTTTATCACCGTCTTGCCAAACCAGCGGTCGTGCACACGGGCTTTGTCGTCCATCTCGAAAACGGCCGAAAAGCAAAGCTTGTCCTCGTTGGGACGCAACGAGCAGAGGTTGTTGCACAGTTTTTCGGGCAACATGGGAATGGTGCGGTCCACCAGATATACCGAAGTGGCGCGGTTGTAGGCCTCACAGTCGATGGCGGAGCCAGGTTTCACATAGTGCGACACATCGGCTATATGCACACCTACAAGGTAGTTGCCGTTGTCAAGGCGGCGGAATGACAGGGCGTCGTCGAAATCCTTGGCGTCGGCCGGGTCGATGGTGAAAGTAACGTCGTTCCTGAAATCGCGGCGACGGGCTATCTCCTCGTCGGTGATTTTGTCGGTAATTTTGGCTGCGGCTTTTTCCACCTCGGCAGGGAACGAGAGCGGAAAGTCGAACTCGGCCAGTATCGACTGCATTTCCACGTCGTTTTCGCCCGGATTGCCGAGCACTTGTAGCACTTTGCCCACGGGGTTGTTCAGATTGTCGGGCCAGTCGGTCATCTCCACAAGGGCTTTCTGCCCGTTGTGGGCGCCGTTGAGGCTTTCGAGCGGGATGAAAATGTCCACGTTCATGGTTTTGAGGTCGGGGATGAGAAAAGCGAAACGCCGTTGCACCTCCACCAATCCCACAAACTGCGTTTTGGCGCGTTTCATCACCTCCACCACACGGCCTTCGGGCTGTTTCAGTTTGCGGGCGGGGAAGAGCTGTATCTTCACCGTGTCGCCGTGCAGAGCGTGGCCTATGTTGTTCGGTGCCACGAATATCTCCGCGGCCTCGGGGTTTTCGGGTACGACGTAGGTCTGGCTGCGGCGGCGTATGTCTAAGGTGCCTATCACGAAATTCTGCGGCAATAGGTCGTCGGTTATCTTTTGCGGGTTGATACGGAACTTGCCGCGGCTTTCGCCGATAAGCACACCCTCGTCGGCAAGGTCGAGAATGGTGTTTATCACTTTCTGGCGCGAAGCCTTGTCCATAGCGCCCATGCGCGCGGATACTTGTTTATGATTAAGCGATTCGAACGGGTTGCTGGCAAAAATTTTCAGCAGTTGTGCAATAAAGTCTTTGTTTGTCATAGTTTTTTTTTAGTTTTAATTTGTTTGTTTTTAGTTGTTTGTATATCTGGAGCGGAAGAGTTGTTTTTAGGTCTTATCCAAAAAAAAGGAAGACTTTCATTGGTTTGAAAATCTTCCCCCGTTACTTTTTGGGTGGGAGATGGGATTCGAACCCACGACCTTCGGAACCACAATCCGCGACTCTAACCAGCTGAGCTACACCCACCGTAAAAAGTTGTGCAAAGGTACCACTTTTTTTCGAAACAACAAAATTTTTTGCCTATCAAACAATTGTTTGCACTCGCAATAAACTGTTTGTCAAAGGTTTATTTCTGCAAAATATCTAATAGCAAGAACACCTTTTTTCAACAAAAAAAGGCTTTGAAAACTGTACAGTCAAGCAATTTGAGAGGTATAATTCGAGAGTTTTTGACATTTATGCAAGGTGTTCTTGTTGTCGCAGATTTTCAATGCTACCTTCGTTTAAGGACGAATGCCTGACAACAACCCTGTGCACTTTTGCAGATAAGTATTAAATCGATAACTACAGAAATGTTTGTTACCTAAATTCAACAAATAAATGCAACACTTTTTGAAAAAAAGGAGTGCGCAAGCCACCAAAACTTCAAAGGGGAAAAGGCAAAAAAAGC
>CALGGY010000036.1 GCA_937915785.1 uncultured Bacteroidales bacterium | reverse complement strand
TCACCTACCGCCAGTTCGAAGGCACCGACATGGTAAAGAAAAAAGGCACCGTGCTGCTGCTTAAATAGCATCCGTCATTGCATAAAAAAACAACGGCGAAAAGTTTTTGCACTTTCCGCCGTTTGTTGTATCTTGCAGCGTGGCATCATTTCTGCCAGTCCTCTATGTCCATCTCCTCGCCATGTAGTATGTTGAGGTAGTTTTCGTATCTGAAACTGGAGATGATGCCCTGTTCCACGGCCTTTTTCACGGCGCAACCGGGCTCGTGCTCGTGGGTGCAGTTGGCAAAACGGCAGTTGTGCAACACCTCGCGCATCTCGGGAAAGAAATGCGACACCTCCTCTTTTTTGAAATCCACCATGCCAAATTCCTTGATGCCAGGAGTGTCGATGATAAAGCCGCTGCCGTAGGGGAACAGTTCGGCAAAGGTGGTTGTGTGCTTGCCTTTCATGCTCCACAGCGACACGTCGCCCACTTTGAGTCCGAGACCGGGAGCCAAGGCGTTGAGCAGAGCCGACTTGCCCACCCCCGAATGTCCGGCAAAAAGTGTGGTTTTGCCGTCGATAACAGCTTTCAGCTGGTCGATGTTGGTCCCTTTATCGGCCGAAACGCCGATGCACTGGTAGCCGGCCTTGCGGTAAACTTGCAGCAGGCTGTCGTGGAATTGTTGCAGCTCATCGTCGTAGAGGTCGGTTTTGTTGAAAACCAAGATGCATGGCACGTGGTAGGCTTCGGCGGCAACCAAAAAACGGTCGATGAATCCGGTGCTGGTGCGCGGAAAGCCTATGGTGGCCACAAGGCAGGCTTGGTCGAGGTTGGCGGCAATGATGTGCGTTTGTTTCGAGAGTTTTGTGGAGCGGCGAATTATGCAGTTGCGTCGATCCTCCACAGCGGTGATGAGGCCGGTGCCGTCGGTTGTCTGCAGCTCGTATTCCACCATATCGCCCACGGCAATAGGGTTGGTGGTTTTGATGCCTTTGAGGCGGAAATTGCCCCTCAGGCGGCAGTCCACGCAGAGTCCGTCAGGGGTACGCACTTTGTACCATTTTCCGGTGGTTTTGGTTACCAATCCCTTATTCATATATGTTTGCGGTCAGGTGTAAAACAGTTGGCTGAAACGTTGTTTGTCGAGAATTTCGTTGGCGGCGTCGAGCACCTGCATTGCCGTTATGGCGTCTATCTCGGTTGCAATTTCGTCGATGGAGTCCACGCGGTCGTACACCATCAGGCTTTTGCCGATGGCCTGCATCTCGTTGAGCGGCTGTTCGTTGTTTATGGCCATCTGGCCAACGAGCTGCATTTTGGCCATGTGCAGCTGTGTGGTGGAGAGCGGTGTGTTGCGCAGCGTGTCGAGTTCCTTGAAAACCAGTTCGATGATTTTTTCTTTAAAGTCGGGGTGCATGGCGGTGTAGATATAAAAAATGCCGCTGTCGCTGAAAAGGGTGTATTGTGTTTCGATATTGTAGCACAGCCCGTATTTTTCGCGGATGCCGATATTTAGCCTCGAGTTCATTGCCGGCCCGCCCAATATGTTGTTTATCAGGGTGAAAACAATGCGTCGGTCGTCGAAAGAGCTGTATGCCGGGCAGCCGAAGAGAGCGTGCACCTGATGTCCGTGTTTGTTGCGTTTTTCAACAAAGTAGTTGGTGTTGTCCACCGGCTTGCGGATGTTTTCCGACACGGTGGCGGGCTGACAGCCGAAGTATCGTTCGCACAGGTGTATGGCTTTGGCAAAATCCACATTGCCCACCATGGATATCACCATGCGGTCGGTGGTGTAGTTGCGTTGCATAAAGCCGTGGATGCTTGCAGTGTTGAATTTGCGTATGTTGCGCGGAGTGCCCAAAATGTTGTGTGCAAGGCTGTGTTGACCGAAAAACAGTTCTTCGAAATCGTCGAAAATAAGTTCCGAGGGGGTATCCTTGTACGAGTTTATCTCGTCCACGATAACTTCGGTTTCCTTTATAAGTTCCTTTTCGGGGAAAGTGGAGTGGAAAATGATGTCGGCAAACAGTTCTATGCAACGTTCGAGGTGTTGAGTCATTGCCGAGGCGTAGATGCAGGTCTCCTCCTTGGTGGTGTAGGCGTTGAGTTCGCCGCCCACGCCGTCGATGCGGTTGAGAATGTGGTAGGCGCGGCGTTTTTCGGTGCCTTTGAAAATGGCGTGTTCTATAAAATGGGCCATGCCCTCTTCGGACTTGGTTTCGTCGCGCGAGCCGGCATTGACAAACACACCGCAGTGTATCACCGGCGAGGAGTTGCGTTTGAATACAATGCGAATGCCGTTGCTCAAACGGTGGTATTGGTAAATTTGGCTGTTGTTGTTCAAAGTGATGAGTGGTTTATGCTATTGTACAACGCCTTCGGCAAGTGTTAGGTTGCAGCGGAACAGTTGCTCCAGTGTTTTGCCTTTTGGCAGGTGGTATCCGTGTATGCCGAGGCTTTTGGCGGCTTCCACATTGGTGGGGTTGTCGTCGATAAAGAGCGTTTCGTCGGGGATGAGACCATTTTCATCGAGTATGGTTTGGAAACCGTCGGTCTTGGGCTTCCGGGTGTGCATCAGCTGCGAGAAATAGGTTTTGCAGAACGACACTTCGAAAGGGTTGAAACCATGTTTTGCCGTCTCTTCGGCCATGAAATGGTCGTAGTTTATCTGGTTGGTGTTGCTGAAAAGGTAAGTGTTGTACTTAATACGCAGTCCGCCAAGCAGTTGCCAGCGCAGTTTGGGTATTTCGATAAGGATGGCGTTCCAAGCGTCGTCTATTTGCTGGTCGGAGAGTGCTATTGGCGATATGCCACGTATGTATTCGCGGAAATCGGCGGGGGTTATCCGCCCTTCCTCAAACTGGTCAATCATCGGGGTTTGCGACAGCTGGGTGTAGTATTTTTCAAAATCCTGTAGCCCGTAGGTGCGGAAACGGTCGGCAATGTTTTCGTATCTTATGTCGTATATAACGCCACCAAGGTCGAATATTATGTTTTTGATAATCATTGGTTTAAAAGCTTTTTCGAGTAACTGTTGCACTGATTTTTCGGAAGTGCAAATTTAAGTTTTTTTTGCCGAAAAAGCAAGTCCCGCACCCAAAGCGGTTTGTCGGATGGACAAAAATGAAGGTGGTGCCCCTTTTTTTCGAAGGAAATAGAGAGCAGGAGTGGCCGTAGGGTAGCACTTTTTTGTTTGATTTACGTTTTTTTTACAGATGTAAAGGTTTCTTATATATTGAACAATGTGTCAAACAAACGGCTGGCGTTGGAAAAATTTTGTCTGTACAAAAGTCATTTTTTTTGTGTAACTTTGCACTTCCAAAGAGAAAACGATATAATAGTGTAACATACGGCAAGACAATATGATAAGTACTGTAGTTGTGTCTATATTGGTGTTTCTGGCGGTGATATTGCTGCTTGTGGCGGCCCTTTTGGTGCTACGTGCCAAGCTAATGCCCGGCGGCGATGTGAAGCTTACCGTAAACGGCGACAAGAAACTCACTGTACCCACTGGCAACAGCCTTATCTCCACCCTCGCCGAGCAGGAGATATATCTGCCGTCGGCCTGTGGCGGCAAAGGTTCGTGCGGGCAGTGCAAATGCCGTGTGCTATCGGGCGGCGGCGACATACTGTCCACCGAGAAAGGCTTTTTCACCCGACGGCAGCAGCAGGAGCACTGGCGGTTGGGCTGCCAGGTGAAGGTTAAGGAGGACATTGCCATAGCCGTGCCGACATCGATACTGAGTATCAAAAAATGGGAGTGCGAGGTGGTGAGCAGCCACAACGTCTCCACTTTTATCCGCGAGTTCACCGTGCGCCTGCCCGAGGGCGAAACGCTGAAATTTCAGTCGGGCGACTACATACAGATAGACATACCCAAGACCATCGTCCGCTACAGCGACATGGTGGTTGACGAGCAGTACCGCCCCGACTGGGACCGTTTCGGCATGTGGGACCTTGTGATGAAAAACCCCGAACCCTGCACCCGCGCATACTCTATGGCCAACCATCCCGCCGAGGGCAATATCGTTACCCTCAACGTGCGAATAGCCACCCCGCCTTTGGACCGCAAGCGTGGAGGCTTTGCCAAGGTGAACCCCGGCGTAAGCTCGTCGTACATCTGGTCGCTCAAGCCCGGCGACAAGGTGAAAGTGTCGGGCCCCTACGGCGAGTTCCACATCAAGGACACCGACAAGGAGATGATGTTTATCGGCGGCGGAGCCGGAATGGCACCCATGAGGTCGCATATATTCCATCTGTTCAAGACTTTGCACACCCAGCGCAAGGTGTCGTTCTGGTACGGCGGACGCTCGCTCAAGGAGCTGTTCTACACCGACGAGTTCCGGCAGATTGCCGCCGAAAACCCCGACTTTACTTTCAACGTGGCACTCTCCGAACCACAGCCCACCGACAACTGGAGCGGATACACCGGTTTCATACACCAAGTGATTTTCGACAACTACCTGAAAAACCACCCCGAACCCGAAGAGATAGAGTACTACCTGTGCGGCCCCGGCCCCATGACAGCCGCCGCCACCAAGATGCTCGACAGCCTCGGTGTGCCCAGGCAAAACATAATGTTCGACGATTTCGGGGGCTGACAAAACATCATCAAAACCATGGAACAGAACGCACCCACTTTCAAACACATACTCCCGTTGCAGATACGTTTCAACGACATCGACATGATGGGACACGTGAACAACGCCGTCATAATGGAGTTTTTCGACTACGGCAAGATGCACTATTTCGACCAGCTGGGCATCAAGGTGGAGCAGGAGGACGTAACCATAGTTATAGTGCACTACGAAACCGATTTCTGCGGACAGATATTCCTCAACACATCCACCGAAGTGCGCACCAAGGTGGAGCGGATAGGGCAGAAAAGCCTGCACGTGCTGCAGCATATAGTAAGCGACGGCCAGCTGAAAGCCGTGTGCCGCACAGTGATGTCGGGCTACAACCGCATCACCAAAAGTTCCGAATTCATACCCGAAAAACTGAAAACAGCCATCGCCGACTACGAAAATTGAAAATCTATTCCTTTTTTGAAAAAAAATCGTAACTTTGCAAAACCGAAATAAATCATCGTAAATAATAATCAAAAATAGTAAAATCATGACAAAAAAAATTTTATCGCTCGCAACAGCAGTGCTTATGTATGTTGGCGTTAACGCCCAAGTACAGGAAACCACAATCAGGATAGGCGATTTCACAGCACCCGCCTACACAGTAACCCTCAACCAAGACGGCGGCCTTGTTCAAGACGCCATGTACGCCCGCCTGAAAGAGGCCAAGCTGAAAACCAAAAAAACCGACGGCTATGTGGCATGCCTCGACCAGGCTTTTGTCGACATAACCAGCAAGCCCATCAATTTCTATACCAAAGTGGAAGGCAAAAAAAATGCTACCGTTACTGTTTCGGCCATCAGCACCGACCTCACCATCGACCAGACCACACTGCAGAACAACGTGAAATCGTTCCTCGAAAGTTTTGTGAAATACGTGGACCGCTATGAGGCTCTGGAATATCTCGAAAAGGCCCAGAAAAACCTGAAAAAAGCCCAGAAAACCTACGAATCGGCAGTGTCCGACAAGGAAGGTCTTGAAAAGGACATCCAGAAAAGCCAGGATAAGATAAACAACAAAAAGCAGGACATCGACAAATACAACGAAAAAATAAAAGGCTGTCAGGAAGACATAAAAAAATACGAGGCCGACATCCAGAAATACAGCGGCAAGCGCAGCGAGTACGACAAAAAAGTTTCCGAAGCCGACAAAGCTCTGAAAGATGCTCAGGCCGAAGTGGACAAATACCAGAAACTGGCTCAATAATGTAGTATATGATGAACTTTAGCACATTGACCAAAAGTCTGTGGCTCCCGTTTGTGGCCACTTTGCTGTTGCTCACCACCAAGGCCGGAGCGCAAGGCGTTACCGACATCACCCTCGAGGGCAAAATCGACAAATACCCGATAGTGATGGAAATTAGCGTTTGGGGCGGCGGCGGCAGCATCATAGGCGGCAGCTACTACTACAAATCCAAGGGCCCTAAAAATGCCATAATGCTCTCCGAAGACCAGAACATACAGCAAGGCGAAGGCACAAAGCCTGTGCTCGAAGAGTCCATCGACGGGAAAAACACCGGCGCTTTCTACGCCCGCTACTGGGACGGCGAGGTTATGCACGGCACATGGATACGTAGCAAAGACGGCAAACAGCTGCCTTTCAGCCTTAAAGTTACCAAACGCAACTGGCACTATATCGAATAGTGCTGTTGTTGCAGATGGACGAAAAGCAGTCGCTAATGTTTGCGGCTGCTTTTTTGTGGCCAAAATGGGGTAGGGGAGTTACTTGCCCCAAAAATCTGGTTTCACCGCCAAATCGTCGTCGAAGAGGTCGGCAATGTCGAGCCCCGGCTTTAGCCAAATAACGTTGATGCCCAGCGACGACGCGCTTTGCGTGTGTTTCAAACAGTCGTCCACAAACAGCGTTTCGGAAGGGATAAGGCCCTGCCGTTGCACAATGGTTGTGAAGATTTCGGGCGAGGGTTTCCGCAAACGCAGGTCGCACGAAAAAAACACCTTTTCAAAAGTCCGTTCCATAAAACCTTCGCCAGCGTGCCGGTCCACATATTCGAGGAAAAACTTGGCATTCACCACGTCGCTGTTGCTGAGCAGAAAAAGGCGGTAGCGGGAGCTGAGTTTCGAAAGCTCTGCGGCGTGGTGCGGCGGAAAATCGGCCACCACGGTGTTCCAACAATCCAAAATATCATCGTCGGAGAGTTGGCATTGCAAAAGGCGGCGCGCCTCGCGGCAGAAGTCGGAAGTGGAAATTAGACCTTGCTCAAAATCTTTTGTCAGACCCGCCTCGCGCATTGTATGGTAAGGCTTCTCCACTGCTATTCCGTAGTCGTGGAAACGGCGGTTCATCAGTTCAAGGTCGAGGGTGATGATTGGACCGCATAGGTCGAAAATTATGTTCTTTATCATAAATTATTGTTTGTTATATGGTTGTAAATGGTGTTGAAAAACGTTTCCGGCTGGTCGTAGTGCACCCAGTGTCCGGCATCGGGAATTTCGATAAGTTTCAGATTGTTGAAATGCTGTTTGGCATCGGCAATTGAGGAGCTGTCCACGTAATTGGAATTTTCTCCTTTCACTACAAGCAGCGGAGTGTCGAAAAAACCGTTCAATTCAACGCTCTGCCTTATTTCATTGGCGTTTTTGGCTATCAGCCGTGCGTTGAATTTCCATTGCAACGAGCCGTTGTGCATAGCAAGACCTTTGGCAAGCAGGTCGGAAAAATGCGGCCGGATGCCCTTTTCGGAAAAAATCTGTTTGGCCTGAGCAAAAGATTTGAGTTGCGGCAACGGCTGTTTTATTGTTTCGAGGAGCTGTAAAATCTGCGGGTCGGCGTAGGTGGTTGCCGGGAGCATGTCCACGGCAATGAGTTTTTCCATCTCTAACCCATCGGCCAGCATTTGGAAAGCCACTTTGGCACCGTAGGAGTGGGCAATGATGACGGGACGTTCTATATGCTTGGATTTCAGAAAGTCGCGCATTGTTTCCGAAACGTTGTCGAAACCGATGCTTTCGGTATGTCCTGATTGGCCATGGTTGGTCAGGTCGGGCACAATTACATGAAATCCCCCCGACAGCCTACGGGCAACAGGAATCCACATGTCCGAACTGCCCAAAATGCCGTGCAGAATTACAATGTCGTCGCCATTTCCGTACTCCCTGAAAAAAATTTTTTTTGCCATTTCGGAAATAAATCTTATTTTTGCATTTCGGTTGCAAAGGTACAACACTTTTGCAAAACTTGTTGGAATGTAGTTTTATTATGTTGAAAATCATGGTGTTCCGCAAGCGAAAAAAATAAGAAACAAGAAAAAACAACAGATAATTATGGAATATATTATTATTATTATCGGTGCAATTTTTGTAAACAACATCGTGTTGGCCCAGTTTTTGGGAATATGTCCATTTCTGGGTGTATCCAAGGATGTGAAAAGTTCGCTCGGCATGGGTGGAGCAGTTCTTTTTGTGATGCTGATAGCCACCATGGTTACATGGCTGATAAACACTTACCTGCTTGTGCCTTTCAATCTTGGTTACCTACAGACCATTGCCTATATTTTGGTAATAGCAGGTCTTGTGCAGATGGTGGAGATAGTTTTGAAGAAAAGCGCTCCCGCCCTGTATCAGACGCTGGGTATTTTTCTGCCCCTTATCACAACAAACTGCGCTGTGCTCGGTGTGGCCATCATGGTGGTACAAAAGGATATGACATTCCTTGAAAGTATAACCTACGCCGGTGGTATTGCCATAGGTTTCACCCTTGCACTGGTAATTTTTGCCGGTATCCGCGAGCAGCTTGCCCTTGTAAAAGTGCCCAAAGCCATGAACGGAGTGCCTATCGCCCTCATCACAGCCGGCATTTTGGCAATGGCATTCATGGGTTTCTCCGGATTGGTTTAAAAAAGCAATTTTTGCAGCAAAAAAACGCAAAAAATGAGTTCTGAATTTATGAATTTACGCCGAAAAATAGTCGATTGAGAAAAAAAATACACCTGATAATATTTTGTATATCAATTAAATAAAAAAAATATTAAAAAAAAATCATTTTTTTTGCTTGTAAATCATAAAAATGTAGTAATTTTGCAACGTTCAATTCACAAAAAAGATAACTTTAAAAATTACAAAGAAATGAAAAAAGTAATGTTTGTTTTGGCAGTTGCCGGTATGTTCGCTTTCGCAGCATGCAACAACAACGCTGCTCCTGCTGAAGAAGAAAATGTAGAACAAGAAGCAGTTGAAGCTCCAGTAGACGAAAACGCTACCGAAGAAGCTACTGACGCTGAGGTTAACACCGAAGATGTTGCCGCTGAAGAAACTCCTGCTGCTGAATAAGCAAAAAGAGCTTTGAGAAAAAAGAGGGCTTGTATAACAAACCCTCTTTTTTTGCGTTATAGGAGTAACGTTTTTTTTTGTGAATTACCATGCGTAAAAGTTGCCTTGCAATAATGTTTTTTGTTCTGGTAGCGTTCTCTGCCTTGGCTCAGAAGAACTTCCACGAAACCCTTCGTGTTTTGCATAGTAGTGCAACGGTGTACGCATTTGAACTCCAGATGCCAGATTTTCAGATTTATCCGTCCGGCGATTACCTGACTATCGATGCCGGAGCGATATTCTCTTCTCTGCGCGAAGTTGGCAAGCCGTCGTTGCCCGTTTTTCACCAGATTATCGCCGTGCCACTGGGTGCTGAGCCCAAGTTGGACTACAATGCAGGTGCCATAGTGTGCAGTACCTTATCGAAGCCTCTGCGCCCCGCCCAGCCGCACCAGTTTAAAAATCGCGCTGCGGAATTTGTTATCGATTCCGCCACATATACCTCTCACACCGCTTACCAGCCGCCTGTGGCCCGGCTCACAGCATTGGGCTCCATGCGAGGCTTGCGGCTTTTTCGTATCACGGTGGTGCCTTTTGCCTTCGTACCAGTCGAAAACAAACTGCTGTACTATCCAAAAGTTGAAGTCAGCGTAACTTTTGCCGGAGCCGACGAGCAGGCCACTGCCTACGCGATACAGCGCAATGGCGGGCTGCCATCGGTACCCATTGCCAACAAGGCCGCCTTCGAAAACCTGCTTTCGCGAAACACCGCCGCCGCACCGAAATATGTGGTGGTGGCGCACGACAGTTTTGCCGCCGCACTGCGTCCCTTCCTTTGGTGGAAACGGCAGTCGGGGTTCAACGTGGTGGAGCTGTACACCCATTCTGGCGACACCTGCGCGCAGATACGCTCACGTTTGGACAGCCTCTATCGCGCCGCCACGCCGTTGGACCCAGCGCCATCGTTCCTGCTCATTGTGGGCGACGTGGAGCATGTGCCCGCTTTTGGCGGAAAGGTGCGTATAACAGGTCTGCCACAGCATAGCACCGACCTCTATTACGCCGAATACACTGGCGATTTCTATCCTGAAGTGCCATACGGACGAATATCTGTAGCCGACACTGCCGAGCTGCGCCATGTGTTGGACAAAACCATTGCCTACGAGCGTTTGATGCTACCCGACACATCTTACCTAAACCGTTTCACCCTTGTGGCCGGACGCGAAAGCCGCAATCCAGCCCCGACAGCTACCAATGGTCAAATCAACTATCTGAAAGCCAATTATTTGTCGCGAAACCCCAGTTTCGACACCCATTTTTATTATAATCCCGCTTCGGAAAACCAGCTGCCGCAGATTGTGCACGACCTCGACCAAGGTGCATCGGTGGTTAACTACACATCGCACTGTTTTGCAACAGGTTGGTATCGCCCTGATTACACTCAGGCGGGGGTGGACACAATAGACAACGTAGGGCGTTATTTCTTTTCGGTGAACAACTGCTGTCTTTCGAGCCGTTTTGCCGACCGCCGTTGTTTTGGCGAGGCCCTTTTGCGCAAGGCCAATGCAGGAGCTGTGGGGGTGATAGGCGCCGCCAACGAGACCCTTTGGGAGGAGGATTATTATTGGGCTGTGGGCGCCAAAGGCCCGGTGTCGCTCAATGCGCAGTACGACTCGTTGCGGCTGGGCTCTTTCGACCGCCTGTGGCACACACATGGCGAGCCTCCCGCCGATTTCGCACCCACTGCCGGAGAGCTGTTGCAGGCAGGCAATTTCGGCCTCACGCAGATGGGCATGGACTTCGAAAACTATTATTGGGAGATTTACAACCTGCTCGGCGACCCTTCGCTGATGCCCTATTTTGGTGTGCCTCAGCCTATTGTGCTCAACATCCCCGACAGTTTGCCCGTGGGCGCCTCGCATCTGTCGCTCAGCGGAACGCCATTTGTACGTGTGGCTTTTGTTCAGGACAGTCAGCTTCTGGCCTCCGTTTTGCTCGATGCCGGCGGCGTGGCCGACGTGGATTTTTCGAGACCACTAACGGCACAACCGTTGAAGGTTACAGCTACAGCGCAGTTCCGACAGCCGATCATCACCACCGTTGCCACATACGTTTCTGCTAATTCCCTTTTGGCTTTCGACAGTGTGATTGTAAAAGATAGCTTGGGAAATGTTGTTGAAAATCATGTTGTTGCCGTGAATGGCCGTTATGCCGTAGATTTTTGTATAAAAAATTTCGGTGCCGACACTGCACGGAGTATTCGCCTGATGCTGAATTCGTTTGACGGACGGAGCAACGTTTCAAATGCTGTTTTCACCCGTAGCACACTTTTGCCCTCCGACACAGCTTGGGTTTCAGGCATTTTCACCTTTGAGCCTAACCGCAATTTGCGTGAAGGCGAGCTTGTGTCGATTAATGCGCTGATGACCAGTGGCTTGGGCAATACTACACAACATCGGTTCGGCTTTGTTGTAAGTTCGTCGAAAGTTGAGTCCGGCATCGTTTCCCTTTGGCACAACGCAACGCCAGTCAACAGTCTCGAGCAGGGCGGGACATACACCCTGAAAGTGCCTGTGTCAAACCGTGGAGCGGTGGTTTCGGACACAATGCAGGTGTGTGCCGCCATCGTTAGTGGCAATGGCACGCTGCTTTCGCCCGACACGGTTTTGCTTAATCCATTGGCTGCCAGCGCGTCGGATACCGCAGAGTTCCATTTCGGCATTAGCCCTTCGGCCATCGCATATATCGATTTTTCCATTGGCATAAGCCATATAGGAATAAATAAAGACACTGTTTTGCGATTGCCTTTGGGCAAAGCCACAGAGACTTTCGAATCGGCCGATTTCTCGCTTTTTGCATGGGACACCACGCACTCCAACCGCTGGCAGATAGACACCGTGCCGTCGCATGCCCATGCGGGACGCTACAGCGCGCGTTCGGCGGCCATAGACCACAAGCAGAGGAGTGTGCTTGCTGTATCCATGACCACCATTGCCGACGACAGCATCGCCTTTTGGCGCCGCACCTCCACCGAAGCCTCCGCCGATTACCTGATGTTTTACATCGACGATGTGCGGCAGGGACGTTGGGCCGGTAGCGGACACTACGAACGGATGGCGTATTTTGTGTCAAGCGGAACACACACATTTTCATGGATTTACGTAAAAGACGCCTCTCAAACCGGCGGCAGCGACTGCGTGTGGATAGATGATATCACTTTTCCGCTTTCGCAGATGGACACCACCTACCACCCACCTTTGCCTCTTGGCATAGCCGATGTCGAAGTAGCAAGCCATTGCAGGGTGTATCCCAATCCCGCAAAAAAACTTTTTATTGTTGAAAGCACTGAGAATGAGTTGGTTGATGTGACTATGCTCAATGCTTTCGGGCAAATTGTTGATAAAAAATCTGTTTTGCCGGGGCAACAATTATACTATAATACCGAAAAACTGCGTTGTGGCGTTTACATTTTGTTTTTTGCAACAAAAAGCAAATGTTACACGCAAAAACTGATAATATCGCGTTAGGATGACCGACACCCACTTTTTTTTGCAGCCGCAGGTACCCCCCGACACCGTGAAAAAAAACACGGCGCCTGCCCCTGTTGACACAGCAAAAAAGTCTGTCGACCAAGCTGTTGGCACCAATACCGAAACTCAGAAACACAAAACCGACTCATCCTCCGCAAAGCCACATGCCGGGCAGGCAACTGTACCTGCAACCGTTGTTAAACTATCTGATCAACAGCATGTTGTGGCGGCTCCCGAACCACAGCACGTTGTGCCGCAGCCCGTTGCCGAAACCGACATTGCCGCCGCTCCCACCGACACCATGCAGGTGTTGCCAATGCATCCGCCATACATTTATCATTTCGACAATTCGTTGGAAGATAGTGAAATACAGCTTTACAATATTGACAGCCTGCTTACTGCCAACGACAGTGTTTTCTTTCATAGCAGTCTGTTTACCGGCCATAGCGGTGTGCCCGCCTCTTTCAATACCAAACAGCGGCCCGACAACAACCCTCCGGTGTGGGTGTTTGTTACCGTGGTTTTGGTGGCTCTGCTCCTTGGAAAAGTGTATTCGGGCTACAAGGGACGCAAAATAGATCTTCTACTGTCGCCATTTCGCCGTTTCAGTTTGAGGTCTTTGCTCAACGAGCGGGCGGTGAACAAGGCTTCGGAAAACCTGTTTGTCAATTTTTTGTACTCTGTGCTGCTGAGCTTGGCCGGTTTTTTTGTGATAAGGCATTTCGGCGTAAGCCTTACCGGCAAGCCGTGGATGGATATGCTTGTGATTGAGGCGTTTACCTTTGTTTTTATTTATGTACGGGTGCTGCTGGTGAAATTTATCGGCAGTGTTTTCAACTATAAAATAAGCACGGGTGGCTACATTCTCAACCAAAGTATCTGCAATTTGATTTGCGGAATTCTGCTTGTGCCTGTCCTCCTGTTGGGTTTCTACTCCGGATTGGACGCCGCAGTGATGCTTTATGCGCTTACAGTAGTGATTTCGGTGATGTTTCTGATTCGCGTGGTGCGCGGGTCGCTGCTGATGCTCTCCGAATCGCAGTTCTCCAAAATCTACATGCTTTACTATATGTTTGTTATAGAGATAGTACCAGTGGTTGTTGTAGCCAAATGGATAACTTTGAATATGTAGATGGATTTTCAGATGGACAGATGTCCGGATAATTAGATTTTCAGATAATTAGATTAACATATAAACAGACAAAATAATGGAATTAAACAAAGAATTGAAACAGCTGGTTTTCAGCAAGTCGGACCTGAAACAGACCGTATATCGCGCCACCAAGGACACCTTCGAGATGTTTCGCCACCAAACCGAGGAGCTTATCAACGCTCTGAAACATAAAGCCTTGGAGGAGAACAACAAAACTGCTTTTGAGTTCCGTAACCGCGGTGATTTTGAGTTCGATGTGAAATTTGCCGGCGACGTGCTCATTTTTATGATGCATACCAATGTTTTTGAGTTTTCGCGTAACCACGAGGTGATGAAAACCCCTTACGTGAAGGAGGACACCACCCGTTCGTATTGCGGTACCATACACATTTACAACTTCTTGGCCGACTCGTTCACCTACGACCGCGAGGCCGATCTCGGGTATATGATAGGCCGCGTGTTTGTGAACCGCGAACGGCACTATTTTATTGAAGGCAAGCGCGAACTTGGCGTTTTGTACAACAATTTCAACACCGCCGAAATTACTCCCGAATCGGTGCAAAAAATCATCGAATCGGCCATCACTTACACCACCAATTTTGACCTGCTAACTCCGCCATACGACGAGGTAAAATTGGTTTCTGTGGCCGAAATGAAGTCCGCCTTCGACAGAAAACCGATGGTAACCGGCAAACGCTTAGGCTTTCGTTTTCAGCAAGATATGGACTGACGAAAAAAAAAAACTGGCTAAAAAGAAAAAAAATTTTGTCAGTTCAAAAAATCTTCGTAATTTTGCACCCGCAAAACGGCACTGAAAAATGCAGAAAATCGTCGTTTTTCAGTCTCGTTTTTGCGGTAGCAAGATGGCCCGTTCGTCTAGTTGGTTAGGACGCAAGATTTTCATTCTTGAAATCAGGGGTTCGAGTCCCCTACGGGCTACCAAAAATTTTAAAAGAGAATATGGCAAATCATAAATCATCAAAAAAGAGAATTCGTTCTTCCGAGAGAAGAAGAGTGGAGAACAGGTACTACGCAAAAACCATGCGTAACGCCTTGCGCGATTTCAGAGCTTTAGAAGACAAAGCCGTGGCTGCAGAGCGTCTGCCCAAGATGACTTCCATCATCGACAAACTGGCCAAACGCTCCGTTATTCACAAAAACAAAGCCGCTAACCTCAAATCCAAGCTCAACAAAAAAGTAAATGCTATGTAATTAGCTTTACCGCAACGATATAAAAGGCTGTTGGACAACAATCCGGCAGCCTTTTTTATTGCCCGTATGCTACCCGCCCGCATTTCCCGGAAAAAAATGTATCTTTGCAAAATATAAATCATCGCACCATGCCATCGAACAAAAACGCCGTAACTCGTTATTATTGCATCGACCAGCTTCTGGCCAACCCGTACCACGACTATTCCATAAGCGACATCTGCGGCGAGGTGAACGAGCACCTTGCGGAGATGAGTATATCTCCCGTAACCCGTCGCACCATCGAGATGGACATCAACTATTTGGAAAACGAAGGTCCGTTTATGGTCGAGATAGAGCGCTACACGATAGATGACCTTAACGCCGATTTCCGGACTGTGAAGAAACACTGCCTGCGCTACGCCGACCGCAGTTTCTCCATTTTCAAAAAGCCCCTCACCGACGACGAGCGGTACCTGCTGAGCGAAGCTATTTCGCTGATGGGACAGTTCGACGGTCTGCCCAATTTCGACGGTCTCGAAGCCCTGCGCCAGAGCATGGGGCTGCAGGATCGCGCAAGGATTGTGGCCTTCGACAAAAACCCGCTGGAAGGCACGTCGCTATTCGGTCAGCTCTTCACCGCCATATCGCAACAGGTGGTGGTGGAACTGCATCTGCACACCTTTGCGGCACCCGACGAGGAGATTGTTCAGGTGGTGTACCCATACCTGCTCAAGGAGTATAACCGCCGGTGGTATGTGTTTGCCGCCGACAGCACGTCGGGCAAGTTGATGAATTTTGCCCTCGACCGTATCGACTGTGTGGTGCCGCTGCCCTCGCGCCAGTTTGTGCCATACAACGGCGACCTCAACGAGCGTTTCGATGACATTATCGGCGTAACCCTCTACGACGATAGTCCGCTGCTTACTATCACATTTTGGGTGGCCGACCACAGCAAGGACTACGTACTTACCAAGCCCCTGCACGAGTCGCAACGCACCCTGCGCGGCGAGCGCGAGGCCGAGCTACGGCGTCAGTACCCCACGCTGCAGGGAGGAGCCTTTTTCGGCATCGAATGCCGGCAGAACTACGAGCTGGAGCGCGAGCTTGCCTCGTTCGGCAAAGAGCTGATAGTACTCTCGCCAAAGGAGATACAAACGGTAGTTTTTGAAAGAATTGTCCAGACGTGTGAACGATACAAAAGTGTAATCCGTTGAAATACTGTAATATGCATTTGTTTTAACCGCTGTTTAATTAAGCTCCGTTTAATTAAAAAGGGAAAAATATCGCAATAAACGTATCTTTGCAAAACTATCTCAACCCAGCTATATCAGCGGACTGTGTGCGCCTGCTGTACACCACCCTCCCCCCGCGCCAGACATATCTGCTTACCGTCAAGGGTCGGACACTTTATAACGCAATAATTTCCCCCTAGAACTCCGCAAAAACTCAATGAAAACACACGAAAAACATCCTTTTTGCCGAATGTGCGGCACTAAAACACAATATTTCGCAGTGGAGCGAAAATAGGTTTCCCGGTGTTTTTGTATCTTTGCAGATGGAAAAAGTGAAGAAGTGAGGGCGAGAAAAAAAAGGGATGACAAGACGAAAAACCTTATTTTTTGCTATATTGATAGTGAGAAAATTGAAATAAAAAATGTATCTTTGCAAAACGGAAAAAGAGCAGATATATGAACAAGCAACAATTAGCAAACAGGATTTGGGCTTCGGCCAATAAGATGAGGTCCAAGATTGACGCCAGCGAGTATAAGGACTATATTCTTGGCCTTATCTTCTACAAGTTCCTTTCGGATAACGAGGTCGCCCATCTGAGGAAGAGCGGATGGACGGAAGAGGACTTGCCCGACCTGGTTGAAAACTATGACGACGAAGATATGGCAGTGACCATCGAGGACTGCAAAAACAGCATCGGCTATTTCATCGAATATAAAAACCTGTTCTCGACATGGCTGCTGCCTCATAGCACGTTCAACGTGGCCGACCTGAGCGTTGCGCTCAACACGTTTGATCGCATGATTAGCCCCAACTATAAGCACGTTTATGAGAAAATTTTCATCACCCTGCAAGCCGGGTTGAGCAAGCTTGGCGAAAATCCATCTTCGCAGACCAAGGCTTTGAAAGACTTGATCAAGCTCATCAAGGATATTCCCACGGACGGCTCACAGGACTATGACGTGCTGGGCTATGTGTACGAGTATCTTATCAGCAACTTTGCCGCCAGCGCGGGGAAGAAGGCCGGAGAGTTCTACACGCCGCATGAGGTGGCCATGCTGATGTCGGAAATCGTGGCTGAGCACCATAAGGACAAAAAGCAGATTGAAATCTACGACCCGACAAGCGGTTCGGGCTCGCTGCTCATCACCATCGGCAAGAGCGTTGGCCGACACATCGAAGACCGCAACCGCGTGAAATACTACGCGCAAGAGCTGAAGGAAAACACCTACAACCTGACGCGCATGAACTTGGTGATGCGCGGCATCAGACCAGGCAATATCGACACCCGCTGCGCCGACTCGCTGGATGAGGATTGGCCGATAGAAAAGACCGGACCCAATGCCGGGCGACCGCTTTATGTGGACGCCGTGGTGTCGAATCCGCCATACTCGCAGCACTGGGACCCCACTGACGCTGACATGGATGCCCGTTTCAAGGACTATGGCGTCGCGCCGAAGAGCAAGGCAGACTATGCCTTCCTGCTGCATGAGCTGCACCACCTGAAGCCCGACGGCATACTGACTATCGTGCTGCCTCACGGTGTGCTGTTCAGAGGCGACCCGGAGGATGAGGGAGAAGGCAAAATCCGCAAGAGGCTGATAGAGAAAAACCAGATAGACTGCATCATTGGACTGCCGGCCAACATCTTCTTTGGCACGGGCATTCCTACGCTCATCATGGTGCTGAAGCAGCACCGACTGAACGACGATGTGCTGATCATCGATGCCTCGAAGGGTTTCGTGAAGGATGGCAAGAACAACAGGCTGCGCGACTGCGACATCAAGCGCATAGCCGACGCGGTGCGCTTGCGCAGCGACGAGCCGGGCTTCTCGCGCAAGGTGAGCCGTGAGACCATCAGGCAAAACAATTACAATCTGAACATCCCTCGTTATGTGGACTCGTCGGAGGCGCCAGAGCTTTACGACATCTACGCTACCATGTTTGGCGGCATCCCTAACAGCGAGATTGACCGCCTGAAGGAGTACTGGGAGGCGTTGCCCTCGTTGCGGGTGGAACTGTTCCAGCCAGCTGAGGACAAACCCTATTCGGCCATTACGACCGACGATGTGGCCGGCGTTATCGCCCACGACCGCGACACAGAAAAACTGCGCAAGCAATTTGAGCGGGCGTTTGAAGGCTTTGCCGATGAACTGCACCGTAGGTTGATTGGCAACGTGGCCACGGTGAGGGAGATGAAAGAACGCTATGAAATAGCCGATGACATTTTCGAGAGGAACAAGGGCATTCCGTTGGTTGACCGCTATGCCGCCTACCAGGCCTTAAGCAACGAATGGCAGACGATAGCCAACGACATTGAGACCTTGCAGACCGAGGGGATGGATGCGGCGAGAAAGGTTGAGACGGCTTATAAGTTAGTGAAGAAGGGCGACGAGGAAATTGAGGTGGCCGATGGATTGAAAGGCCGTATCATTCCGTTCGCGATGGTGCAGGAAACCTTGTTCCAAGCGGAACTGCAAGCTATATGCGAGAAGGAAGCCCGAAACGAGGAAATAGACGCTGAGGTTGACGAGCTGCGCGACGGCTTCACCGAAGAGGAGGCGCAGGAGTATTTGGACGGCGACGACGACCCGAAGTTGGACAAAGCCAAGATAAAGAAGGATGCCAAGGCCAAAGGCGACGAAATAGAGCCAAAGACGAAGGCGAAGTTGGCAAAGATGGTGAATCTTTGGGAAGAGCAGACCAAGGTGAAAAAGGAAATCAAAGAGGCGAAGGCCGATTTGATTGACAAGACCAAGGAGGCCATAGAGCGCTTGACCGACGAGGAAGTGGAACTCTTTTTGCACAAGAAATGGATTGACCCCGTTGTGGCGGGCATAAACGACACGCTTACGGAAGTGCTGCGTACCATCGAAACAAAAGTGACGGCATTGGCCAAGAAATACGCTGTTTCGTACAGCGAGCTTGGCAAGCAGCTGGGCGAGGCGAGACAGCAGATGGCCGACTTGGTGGCCGACCTCACTGGCGACGCCTTTGCGCTGAAGGGCTTACAAGAGTTGAACAAATAATAGATTGCAGTCATGACAATACAAGATATAGAGCATCTGATTGCCAAGGGAGAAAACCAGACATTAGAGCTGAAGAAGAGCACTGGCGAGCTGAAGGATGCCATGCACACGGCCTGTGCCTTCTTGAACAGCGATGGCGGATGGCTACTGTTTGGCATCACGCCTGACAGCCTGCGCATCGTTGGGCAGCAAGTAACCGACAACACGCGGCGCGAGATAGCGCAAGCGTTGGCCACACTGGAGCCTGCGGTAGACGTGAGTGCCGAGTATATCGACGTGCCAGACTCAAAGACGGGCGACCAAGTGATTGCCATCCATTTTGAGGGAAGAAAAGGCAAACATGTGCCATATACTTGCAATGGACGACCCTATTACAAGGTGGAGAGCACCACACGGCAGATGCCGCGTGAGATGTATGACGAGCGGTTGCGCGACAGCGACCCGGGCAAGTTCGCGTGGGACGCGCAAATGGCCGAAGGTGTCACCTTTGCCGACCTCAGCGAGGAGCGCGTCCGCAATGCGGTGCGAGCGGGAGTGAACGGTGGGCGCATTAATGCCTCAGCCGAGGACGACAGCTTGGAGGTGCTTTTGGACAAGTTCAAGTTGTTGCGCGACGGCAAGTTGACCAACGCCGCCGTGGTGCTGTTTGGCAAGCAGCTCTACGACTACCCCCAACTGATGATTAGGATGGCTTATTTCCGTGGGAAGGAGAAGATAGTGTTTGTGGACAACAAGCAGGAGGAAGGCAACTTCTTCGACCTGCTTGATGCGGGGATGGCCTTCTGCTTCCGTCACCTCAGCCTGAGCGGTGTGGTGAAAGGACTACAACGCGAGGAGCATTTGGAGATTCCCGTGGAGGCCCTGCGCGAAGCCTTGACGAATGCCTTGTGCCATCGACGTTATGAGGACCCACGAACCGCAGTGACCTTGGCTATTTTCGACGACCGCTTGGAAATCACCAACCCAGGGCATTTCCCCAATCCACTGACGCCAGAGAACATCAAGGAGCCGCACGGCTCGTATCCGTACAACTTGCGTATCGCGCAGGTACTCTACTTCTCCAAATACATAGAGCAATGGGGTACCGGCGTGCGACGCATGATGGACATCTGCCGCGAGGCAGGAGTGCCCGATCCTGAATACAAATCGGACGGGTACAACGTGACCATTACTTTTTGGAAGACATCACAAAAGGAGGATGACACCATACAAAAGACCATACAAAAGGGCGAGGATACCATGCAAAAGGATTCTGAGACCAACCAAAAGAGTGAAAACACTACACAAAAGACTGCCCAAAACACTACACAAAAGACTACCCAAAAGACCAACCAAAAGACCAGCCAAAAGACCAGCCAAAAGGGAGGCAACTTTATTCCTAAAGAGGTTGACCTTGTTAAACTTGAACTATTGGAGAGGGGATATAATCTCACCGATAGCCAGGTAGAACTCTTATTATACTTGTACTCGCATCCCCGGGCTACAAGAAAATCTGTTGCAGATTTAAACATTGGCATGAAGGAAGGTGGCATCCAATACAATATAGCTCGTTTGATTGCTCATGGCCTCTTGCGCCGCGAGGGTGGCCGCAAGAGCGGCCGCTGGGTGGTGATGCTCGATTTAGAAAACGAAACAGAGAATGGAGAATAGAGACTATGGCGAAACAAGAGATAACACTGCGAGGACTGGATGGCCACGATGGTCATCTGGTATATGATGCTGCTGGTGGCCGACCTCACTGGCGACGCCTTTGCGCTGAAGGGCTTACAAGAGTTGAACAAATAAACAACTGTTGAAATATGGACAATAGACCGACATTTATATTTCGTGACCGCGTAATAACTGAGGAAATCTACGTGGAATGGCTGCATGAAGTGAAATCGCGCTTTCGTAAGAGCCAATTGAAGGCCGCAGTGCGCGTCAACACAGCTATGCTCGAATTCTATTGGGGTTTGGGACGCGACATTGTGGCTATGCACGCTGAAAGCAAATGGGGAGATAAGTTTTTCAAACAACGTAGTCTTGATATGAAAGCAGAGTTTCCTGAGGAAAATGGATTTTCTGCAGCCAACCTCCGTTATATGAAACGCTGGTATGACTTCTATTTTCAGCGCGTTATAAATCGTCAGCAGGCTGCTGATGAATTTATTCAGCAAGGTGCCGAACAAATTGTTCACCAACTTGGTGAAGATTTAGAAAATGGTCAACGACCCGTTGACGAAATTGTTCACCAATCTGGTGAACAATTGGAGATGCCGGAGACATTCGGACTTATCCCGTGGAAACATCACGTCCATATCTTCACAAAGTGTCAGTCGCTCAACGAGGCCCTCTTCTATATCAACAGGACTATAGAGGAGCACTGGTCTCGAAGCACGCTGGAGAACTACATTGATGCAGGTCTATATACCAACCACGGTGCTGCCGTCACCAATTTCAAATACCGACTGCCAGCACCACAGAGCGACTTGGCTCAGGAGCTGTTGAAATCTGAATACAACCTTGAATTCCTTCACCTGAAGGCGAAACACGACGAGAAAGAGTTGGAGGAGAAGATTGCCGCAAACGTCACGCGGTTCCTGCTCGAACTGGGCAAGGGCTTTGCATACGTGGGCCGACAGATGGAATTGCAGATGCCGGGCGGACAGACTTTCTTCCCCGACCTGGTATTTTATCATATCCCGCAAAAACGCTATATGGTAATCGAGCTGAAGGCCGTGAAGTTTATGCCAGAGCACGCGGGCAAACTGAACTTCTACGTCACTGCCGCCGACCGCTTGTTGAAAGGCAACGATGACAACCCTTCCATCGGACTGCTTATCTGCCGCTCTATGGATAAGACCCTCGTGGAATGGTCGCTGGCCGACATACAGAAGCCCCTCGGCGTGGCCACTTATCAGATTGAGGAAGTGGTGGAACGGACGATAAAAGAACTGGAGTTGCAACAGAAGGGAGAGAAAGGAGAATAAGACTATGGCAAGACAAGAGATAACACTGCGAGGACTGGGCGGCCACGAAGACCGTCTGGTATATGATGCCGCTGGTGGCCGACCTGACAGGCGACGAGTTTGCACTGAAAGGACTACAGGAGTTGAACAAATAAGATTTTGCACAAGCCTGTGCAAAATTCAATAAATGAAGAAAAATGGCAGAGAAAAACGAAATATACGCTATTCCATGTGAACAGATTTGGAAATCACGATTTCCAAATCTTGCTTGGTTCAGAAGTTGAACAAATAAGAGACAAAGAATTATGAGCAACATTATAATAATAGACGAACAGGACTATTCTGAAATACTGCAACGCACTGTAGCACTTATTGAGGAAGCACGAGTATCTGTGGCTCACCATGTGTCAGCAACTGTAAGTAATACATATTGGGAGATTGGAAAACTGCTGTATGAGAAGAAACTGGAGAGTAAGCACGGCAGCCAGGTGGTAAAGCGGCTTTCTGTGGATCTGAAACAGCGTTATCCCAAAATGGGCGTTTCCCCGCGTCAGTTGTGGAACATGAAGTCCTTTTATGTACGCTATAAGGATAGCGATGAAAAACTGCTACGGAGCGTAGCACTTTTACCTTGGTCGCAGAACTTGTTGATTCTCAGCAAAGATCTTAGCGATGAAAATACGTTGTTTTATGCTGATGAAAGCAGACTGAAAGGCTGGAACCGCGACCTTTTGCTTAACGCCATCAAGTTAAGGATGCATGAGACTCACCAGCCCACACAGATTGACAACAATTTCGAGGCATCTCTGCCTGCCACACAGGCGATGTATGCCAACGAAGTGTTCCGCAGCGGATACAACCTGGGTTTCCTTGGTGTCACAGAGCCTATTCTGGAATTAGAATTGGAGCAACGGCTGGTAGAGAAAATCAAATTGTTTCTGTTGGAGTTGGGAAAAGGCTTTACTTATATTGGCAATCAGCATACGCTGGAATACAACGGCAAGGAAAGCCGTGTCGATATGCTCTTCTTTCATAGAGGATTGCGATGTCTCGTCGCAATTGATTTGAAAATTGGAAAGTTCATCCCTGAATACGCAGGTAAGATGAACTACTATCTCTCCTTACTCGACCGTATAGAGCGGCAAGAGGGTGAGAATCCTTCTATCGGAATCATTCTCTGTGCAGAAAAAGATCATCTTGACGTGGAATTAGCACTCGAAGGCATCACAAAGCCTATAGGTGTGGCAGACTATCAGCTCATAATCCCCAAGGAGGAGCTACAAAAGACAATTACTGCAGAAATCCAGTCATACGAAGACGAAAAGGCTGTAAAGAATAGTACAGGACAAGACGAGGCTAACCCCGAAAACAACGAATAGAGACCATGGCAAAGCAAGAGATAAAACTGCAAGGCGCCGACGGACAGACGGACGAACTGGTGCTGACAACCAGCGGCAAGGCGGTTGGCAACTTGGAGAACTGCGCCCGCTTGCTGTTCCCTCAGGAAGGAGAAAACACGCCGAGACTCCGGTTCAAAGGGTTTGAAGGGGAGTGGGAAAAGGTTAGCTTCGGTGATTTGTATGAACATTGTGTTATTAAGAATGATTTAACATTCGGGAAGGACAAGATAATATCTGTAGCAAATATGTATTTCCTTCAGGATGTCAATAATTCTGATGATGATTATTTGAGAACATATAATGTTTTTAGATTAGGTGACATTGCTTTTGAAGGACATTCAAGCAAAGAGTTTGCCCATGGTAGATTTGTAGAGAATACTATTGGCGATGGAATTGTATCACATATTTTTGATGTGTTTAGACCAAAGAGTGAGAAATATGACTTGATGTTTTGGAAGTATGCCATCAATAATGAAATGTTGATGGGAAAAATACTCTCCAGATGCACCAAGGCTTCTACAATGATGAATGATATTGTTGCTGATGATTTTCTCAAAGAATCTTTTCTTGTTCCTTCTTATGAAGAGCAAAAAAAGATTGGAGAATTTCTTAGTCGTCTTGACGCTCAGATAGCCATTCAGCAGCAGCAGTTGGAACGACTAAAGCAGATGAAGCAGGCTTGTTTGGGGTTGTTATTCCCTGATAACCAATCAGTTACCCCCCCCTCAGATTCAAAGGATTTAACGGAGAATGGAGAATGTATAGATACGATGATGTTTTCTCAATTGTAAACGATTCGAAGAGTAATATTTCAAAAACTAACTATCTTAGTATGGGCAAATATCCTGTTATAGACCAGAGTAAAGAATTTATCGTTGGGTATACCAACATAGACAATCCATTGGTTCCCAACGATGGTTATATCATCTTTGGTGATCATACGCGTGAGTTTAAGTATGTGGATTTTCCTTTCTATACAGGTGCTGATGGAACTCAAATTCTGAATTGCAAAAATGCTGAACAGGATAGTTTATTTGTTTATTATTTATGTTTGTCTTTGAACATTCCTAATACGGGCTATAACCGGCATCTGAAATATTTGAAAGAATCTGCTTTTGCTATACCTCCCACTTTGGACGAGCAACACCGTATCGCATCATTCTTTAGAAGTCTCGACAAACAAATCCAAACTCAATCCCAGCGAGTAGAGAAGTTGAAACAACTGAAAACCGCCTGCCTGAGCAGGGTGATAGCATAAAATGGAAATAGCATAATGGAACAAGACAACCTGCAGACAATATACGAAGCCATCGAGAAAGATGGATTCAGCGAGAGAACAATTAACATTATCAACAAACTAATAGCAGATATAGAAAATGGAAGAACAAACTTTTCTCGATTTACTCAACAAGAGCATGCGGGCCTCTGCAAGGCAGGTGCGCCTCTCATTGGGGCGTCCATCGTCGCAAGCTACGCTCGAAGAAGCCTTACAACAGGTAGCCATGCTGAAGGCGGCGAAGGAAGCGGCCTGGCCAATTGGCAAATAGACGAATTGAGCAGAGCCCCCATCTGCATAGATTGCATTGTGAAATTTATATAAGTCAAGCAGATAAGTAATTATGCCAAACGAACCGAACATTCATCCTTTTGAGAAGGAACTGGACTTTGAAAACGCCTTGTGCGAGTTGCTGCCCAAACACGGGTGGAGCGACCAGATACTGCACCATCCCACCGAGCAGGACCTGACAGACAACTGGGCCGCCATCATCTACGACATGAACCGCGAAAAGGAGCGCTTAGGCAATTGGCCGCTGACCTCATCGGAGATGCGGCAAATCATCGACCAAGTGAACCTGTGCGGAAGCCCGTTTAAGGTGAACAAGTTCATCAACGGGAAGCTGGTGTGCATCAAGCGCGACAACCCTGACGACAAGGAGAACTACGGCAAGGAGGTCTATCTGAAAATCTTCGACCCCGCCGAGATCAGCTCAGGACAGAGCCGTTACCAGATTGTGCGCCAGCCGCGTTTCAGAACCTCGAATCCTTTGGCGGGCGACCGCCGTGGCGATGTGCTGCTGCTCATCAACGGCATGCCCGTCATCCATGTGGAGCTGAAGCGTAGCCGTGTGGACGTGTCGCAAGCGGTGTTCCAGCTGAAACGCTACATGCACGAAGGCGTATTCAGTAGCGGCATCTTCTCCATGGTGCAAATCTTTGTGGCGATGACGCCCGAAAAGACGCTCTACTTCGCCAATCCCGGCAGCGAGGCCCTGTTCCAGCAGGAGTTCCAGTTCCATTGGGCCGACTTCAACAACAACGAGATACGGGAGTGGAACCGCGTGGCTACCGAACTGCTCAACATTCCCATGGCCCACCAGCTGATTGGGTATTATACCATCGCGGACGACAAGGACGCGACCTTGAAGGTGCTGCGCTCGTACCAATACTATGCCACGAGCAGGATTTGCGACATCACCCACAAGACCAACTGGGACGACCATGAGCACCGTGGCGGCTACATCTGGCATACGACAGGCTCGGGAAAGACGATGACCAGTTTCAAAGCGGCCCAGCTCATTGCCAACAGCAACGACGCCGAAAAGGTGGTGTTCCTGATGGACCGTATCGAATTGGGCATTCAGTCGTTAGATGAATACAGGGGCTTTGCCGGAGAGGACGACACCATACAGGACACCCAAAACACACAGGTGCTGGTGAGCAAGCTCGACAGCACCGATTTGGACAACAGGCTTATCGTCACCTCGCTGCAAAAAATGTCGAACGTCGTGCCCGGCGCGCTCATCCCGTCCGAGACGATAGAGCGGATTGGCAAGAAACGCTTGGTGTTTATCATCGACGAGTGCCACCGCTCGGTGTTTGGCGAAATGCTCATGAGCATCAAGCACACCTTCCCAAGGGCGTTGCTCTTCGGCTTCACTGGTACGCCGGTGTTTGAGGAGAACGCGCACAACGAAATCACAACAGGCACCATCTTTGGCGACATGCTGCACAAATACACCATTGCCAACGGCATTCCCGACGGCAACGTGCTGGGCTTTGACCCCTACAGGGTGAACACCTACGATGACGACGAGCTGAGGGAGAAGGCCGCTTTTGCACGGCTGAAGGTGCATAGCGTCGAAGAGATAGAGGACAACGAAGAGGCCATGAAGGTGTATGATCAATTCATGCGCGAAATGCCGATGGTCGACACCTACACGGAGAATGGCGAGACGAAACACGGTGTGGAGCACTATCTGCCCAAGCGGCTCTATCAGCAGGACATCCACCACCAAGCGGTGGCCGCCGACATCATGAGCAAGTTTGACAGGCTGAGCAAAAACAGGAAGTTCCACGCCATACTTGCCACAAAGAACATCCCCGAGGCCATCGCTTACTATGAGCTGTTCAAATCGCAATACTCGTCGATGAATGTCGTGGCGGTGTTCGACAACAACATCGACAACAGCGACGAGGGCATAGCTCGGGAGGATGCCATATTGGGGATGCTGGAAGACTACAACGCCAGATACCAAACCTCGTTTGGCCTGCCCAACTATGCGCAGTATAAGAAAGATGTGGCGAAGCGGCTGGCGCATAAGAAACCGTATAAGGACATAGAGCACGACCACACGAAACAGATAGACTTGCTCATCGTGGTGACGCAGATGCTGACGGGCTACGATTCGAAATGGGTGAACACTCTCTATGTGGACAAGGTGATGAAGTATGTGGACGTGATACAATCGTTCTCGCGCACCAACCGACTGTTTGGGCCGGACAAACCGTTTGGCACCATCTACTATTACACATTCCCCTACACGATGGAGCAAAATATCAATGACGCTTTGGAAGTGTACGTCGACAGGCCGTTGGGCGTGTTTGTCGACAAGCTGGAAGACAACCTGATGAACATCAACCGCAAGTTTTTGCATATCAGGGACATCTTCTTCTCGCATGAGCTGTTCAACTTTGAGCGGCTGCCGGATACAAGGGAAGACAGAAACATGTTCGCCAAGGACTTCAGCAGCATGACGCGCCTGATAGAAGCGGCCAAGCTACAGGGGTTTGTGTGGGAGCAGCTGGAATATGAGTTCCGGCACGACGACACCTATACCCGTGTTAAGATGGAGCTGGATGAGAACACCTACCTCGTCTTGCTGCAGCGTTACCGAGAACTGTTTGAGAAGGATTCAGGAAGCGAAGGAGGCGAAGACGACTTCGACTATCCTGTGGACACCTACATCACCGAGACGGGGACGGGCGCCATCGATGCGGAGTATATCAACAGCAAGTTTGTGAGGTTCATCAAGAAACTCTATACGGACGGACCGGGAAGCGAGCCGACGAAGGAGGCTCTGAGAGAGCTGCACAAGACTTTCGCTTCGCTCCCCCAGATAGACCAGCGGACGGCCATCCTGATGCTGCACGACATTCAGTGCGGCGACCTGAGGCCTGAAGCGGGAAAGACCATACAGGACTATATCAACGAGTACCAACAGAAGGAACTGCACAAACAAGCCATCCTATTCGCGGAGGCAACCGGGGTGAACATCAGCATGTTGAAAGCCTTGATCCTTGACAATCCCACGGAAGAGAACTTGGACGATTTCAGCCGGTTCTCGGAATTGCGCAACACACTCGACAACATTAAAACGAAAGCCTTCATCACCAAGGTGGAGGGCGAAGAGCCGAAACCGAGGATGGTTATCTCCAAAGGAGCGAAACACCTGAAGGCGTTTGTGCTGGATGCCGAAATGCGTGAGAAGATACTGGAGGCCTACTTGAATGACAACATGACGCTTGAAACGGTTGTGGTGAACCACAAGACTGTGGAGGAGGGCTTTGACGAGCTGGAGAAAGCGGGGCAGACACAAACGGGGGAGGCGGCGATAGACAAGATCAAGACGGAGATAGAGAAAGTGATAGCGTCGACCTTGGCAGAGACGAGGAATGGGATGCGGCCATTGAATGAGATCGTGAACGCATTGTTTTACGTCATTGATGCCAAGTCCATTCCTTCGCTGGATGGCGTGGGATTGTTCCTGCACAGCGCATTTGACAACCTATATAAGGAGGGCGCGACGATAGTGGAAAAGTTTGTGGCCTTCAACCTGCTCTGCACCAAGTTTGAGGCTTATCTGAAGAAACTCTACTACCTGATGAACGGCGAAGAGGTGCCGCCCAGAGAGCCGGGACAAGAGGTCACATGGTCGAATGTGATTCACGGTATTGAACCGCTGTGGCAGTTGAAATACAGCGCGGACGAGGGCAAACAGCAGCTACACCAGTGGCTGCTGATAGTGAAGGAATGGCGAAATAGCGAGTCGCACATTTCGCCTACGGCGTCGGAGACGGAAATCAACGGCGCAATAAGCGTCATCCTAACCATGTATTGCTATGCGACAGGCTCTTGCATTACGGAATTGGAGTGCAACGGGCATGAGATAGAAGAAAGCGAACCCAATGAAGTTGCAATGTCTAAAAGATGTTTTGGCGACCACGAGCAGCGCTTTGCCATTGCCGCAGATTCGGGTTTTGTCCCAGCAAACGAGTTGGCAGAGGAACAAAGAATGGAAGTGCTCCGAAAGAGTCTCAAAAAGATGATGAACCATGGTGGCTTCCGTCATTCGGATAGGACCTTCTGCAAACAACGTCATTGGATTGCTGTTTACCGTATTGCAACTGACGAGGGCTTTGCTATTGATGGCGACTTCGGATATTTCAAACAGATGATAGATGGGATGAACCTCACCAATTGCCCGCTGCCTTTAAACATAGAAGCTCTTGAACGCGGCATAAAAGGTGTTTATAGTACATCGTTCGTGGATTGGAGTGCAAACGGGTTGGCAGGAAAGAGTCTTGATGAATACAACGACATCAGGCATTGCGCCAAAGTGTTTTTGCAAATTTTGACAGAGAACAGGCCGAAAAAATAAAGGTTTAAAGAATGTTTTTTCATTGCGCGAAAATACATTTCGCACCACCACCGTAATTTTGCAGCGTTGAATCTTAGTTACTAACAATTAAATTTTTTACTATGAACACACTGATTTACATTGTTTTGGCATTGACGGCAGTTTGTACCGTCTGTACCGTAATCGTCATGGTCAAGGTTTTTTCTCGGCAAGGAACCGCGTCCGATGTCTCCACTAAAGACTTCGACCGCTTGGAGGGCAAAATCTCCGAAGAAAACCGCCAAGCCCGTATGGAGCTGTCGGACAACATCGACAAAATCCGCAACCAGCTGTCGGACAATGTGTCCAAAATGCGCGAGGAAATATCGGGCACCGTGGACAAACTGCGCTCCGAGTTTACCGAAAATGTGAGCCAGCTCAGGAAAGAAACCACCGAAACGGCCAAAAGCCAGCGCGAGGAGACCAAAAAAGTGTTTGCCGATTTCCAAACCGCTTTCAACGACAATGTGGCCAAACTGAACTCGTTCCAGAAAGACGGGTTCCAGAACATGGACAACAGCAGCAAGGAGTTCGCAAAAAACACCGAATCCAAGCTCGACAGCCTGAAAGAGACAACCAACAAAACGCTCACCGAATCTTTCGAACAGTTTTTCGGCAAATTCGACACCAACACCACCAAATCTGTAGAAACGCAGAAAGAAGGGTTCGAAAAAATGGAAAAACGGCAGTCGGACCTGATGGAGGCAACGGCCACCAAACTCGACATTATGCGTTCGTCGGTGGAGGAAAAACTGGCGGCGATGTCCGAAAAGTTCACCGAGGGTTTCGAAAAAAACACCCAAAAAATGGTCGAAGCCCAGAAAGAGCGTTTCGCCGAAATGGACAAACGTCAGGAATCGCTTATCCAGACCACAGAGAAAAAGCTGGACGAAATGCGCGCCACTGTGGACGAAAAACTGCAGAAAACCCTCAACGACCGCCTTGGTCAGTCTTTCAAAATGGTCAGCGAGCAGCTCGAAAGCGTTCAAAAGGGATTGGGCGAGATGAAAAACCTCGCCTCCGATGTGGGAGGTCTGAAAAACGCCCTCACCAATGTGAAAGTGCGCGGCAATTTCGGCGAGCTGCAGCTCAAAGCTTTGTTGGAACAGATGCTTTCGCCCGAACAGTACGAAGAGAATGTGGCCACCGTAAGCGGCAGCTCGGAACGCGTGGAGTTCGCCATCAAGCTGCCCGGCAAGGACCAGACGCAACGCGCCGTGTACCTGCCCGTCGACTCCAAATTTCCAAAAGATGTGTACGACCAGTACGTCGACGCCATCGATTCCGGTGACGCCGCAACCATAAAAGCCAAATCCACCCAGTTCGAAAACACCATTTTGGCCATGGCCAAGGATATCAGCACCAAGTACATATCCGTTCCCGACACCACCAATTTCGCCATCATGTTTGTTCCGGTGGAAAATATCTACGCCGAGGTCATCCGCCGTTCGGGCCTTACGCAGGAACTCCGCGACAAATGGAGTGTGCTTGTTACCGGACCCACCACGCTGGGAGCCCTGCTCAGCAGCCTGCAAATGGGCTTCCGCACCCTGGCCATCGAAAAACGCAGCAACGACGTGTGGGCAACCTTGGGAGCCGTAAAAACTGAGTTCGCCAAATTCGGAGGACTCCTTGATAAGGCCAAGAAAAACATCGACACCGCTTCGGAAACCATCGAAAAGCTGCAAGGCACACGCACCAAGGCCATCAACCGCAAGCTCAAAGATGTGGAGGCACTGCCCGCCGAGCAGGCCGCCGCACTGCTGCCAAACACCGACGACGACGATTTCTCTGACGATGAATAATAATTGATGCACACAAACGCAACCCAATAATTTAAACCCTATAACCTATGCAAAAACCAACCAAACAGAACAGCCTTTACCTGACCATCAAGCAGGTTTATTTCGACCAGATTGTGGCCGGCACCAAAACCGAGGAGTACCGCGAAATATCGCCCAACACCTACAAAAAGTATCTCCAATGCGACAGCGACGGCTACCCTCTGATAGCCGATTTCATCACCGACGACGATCGGGATTTCTACGGCCCTGACTGGATCATGGCCTGCAAGGACGGCAAATTCCCCTTCTTTTTCCGCACCGACATCCAGTACCTCAACCTCGCCGTGGGATACAACAAAGTACGCGACACAGCCACCGTCGAGGTAACGGACATCACACCCTTGATAGCCAAAAACCCCAAAGGCGCCGAACTGCGTTTCGACATCGACGAGAAGGGCGGACTGCAACCCAACCCACAAGGCCGGTTCTGCATGTGGCAGGCAGTGTTCCACCTTGGCAAAGTGGTGGAAAAAAACATCGTGTCAAAACGATAGGCGTTTCAGAACGGTACTCTCTCAAAAAAATATCCCCCCCCTCCCACGAGCGGGGGATTTTTATGCTCCATAACTGCGGCCCGATGCCAACCCTTAACCAATTGTATATCATTTTGTTGTGTCCAAAATTGGCAAAAATAGCCGAAAAACCGTTCAAAATAAACACCAAAATGTTCATAAATTGAAAAATAACGGCTCGCAAAGCACCAAAAATCAATCCCCAAACTAATACCATTATCAATGCGTTACAAAAAAATGAATTTTGCAACACGCTGTATATCAATACGCTCAAAAGATTTTAAGTTTTTTTAAGGGTTTTAAGTGGGGAAAGCTTGGTCGGTTCGGAAAAAAGTCGTATCTTTGCAGTCCCAAAAATGGGCGAAAATAAATTTAAAAACGATATAAAACATAACAAAGTAAAAAATGCCAACAATTCAACAATTAGTTCGCAAAGGACGTCAGGAGATGGAATACAAGAGCAAATCTCCCGCACTGGATTCGTGTCCACAACGCAGAGGCGTGTGCACCCGTGTGTACACCACAACCCCTAAAAAACCCAACTCGGCAATGCGCAAGGTAGCAAGGGTACGTCTCACCAACCAGAAAGAAGTGAACGCCTACATACCAGGCGAAGGCCACAACCTGCAGGAACACTCCATAGTGATGATACGCGGCGGTCGTGTGAAAGACCTCCCCGGCGTAAGATACCATATCATTCGTGGAGCACTGGACACCTCCGGAGTGGACGGCCGCAGACAACGCCGCTCCAAATACGGCGCCAAACGTCCCAAACAAGCAGCCAAATAAATAAGTACTAACAATTAGCTTTTATAAAAAGAGATGAGAAAAGCAAGACCAAAAAAGAGAATAATTCTCCCAGACCCCAAATATAACGACATACTCGTTACCAAATTCGTGAACAACCTGATGATGGGCGGCAAAAAAACCACAGCCTACAAGATATTCTACGAAGCTATCGACGTAGTATCCGACCGCACACAGGAAGACGGCCTCGAAGTGTGGAAAAAAGCCCTCACCAACGTAACCCCTTCGGTTGAGGTGCGCAGCCGCCGTATCGGTGGCGCCACCTTCCAGATACCTTCGGAAATCCGCCCCGAACGCAAACAGTCCATCGGCATGAAAAACCTCATAGGATTCGCACGCAAACGCAGCGAAAAAACCATGGCCCTCAAACTCGCAGGCGAGATACAAGCCGCCTACAAAGAAGAAGGCTCCGCTTTCAAACGCAAAGAGGAAATCCACCGTATGGCCGACGCCAACAAGGCATTCTCACACTTCAGATTCTAAACCGCATACATTATATTTAATAAGTAGAAACAGAACACAGCAATGGCCGACCTTAAATATACAAGAAACATTGGCATCATGGCTCATATCGACGCCGGTAAAACTACCACTACCGAGCGCATCTTGTATTATACTGGCAAAAACTACAAAATTGGCGAAACCCACGACGGCTCTGCCACCATGGACTGGATGGCACAGGAGCAGGAGCGAGGCATAACCATCACCTCGGCGGCCACCACTGTGTTCTGGCACTACAAAGGCGACGAATACAAGTTCAACATTATCGACACCCCGGGTCACGTGGATTTCACTGTCGAGGTGGAACGCTCGCTGCGAGTGCTCGACGGAGCCATAGCCATTTTCTGCGCTGTGGGCGGAGTGGAACCGCAGTCCGAAACCGTATGGCGCCAAGCCGACAAATACAACGTGCCGCGCATAGCTTTTATCAACAAGATGGACCGCGCCGGCGCCGACTTCTTCTCCGTGGTCAACCAGATAAAGGAGAAACTCGGTACCAACCCCATACCGCTGGAAATACCCATCGGACAGGAAGACCTTTTCAAAGGTGTGGTGGACCTCATTTCCAACAAAGCACTCATCTGGGACGAAGCCTCCAACGGCTCCAAGTTCTTCGAAGTGGAAATGCCCGAAGACCTCAAGGACACCGTGGCCGAATACCGCCAGCGCCTTATCGAAGGCGTGGCCGAAGAAAACGAAGACCTCATGGCCAAATTCTTCGACGACCCCGACTCCATCACCGAGGACGAAATTCGTGCCGAGATACGCAAAGCCACACTGGCACGCAAGATAACACCCGTGCTGTGTGGCGCTTCGTTCAAAAACAAAGGCATACAGTCGCTGCTCGACGCAGTGGCCGCCTACCTGCCAAGCCCACTCGACGTGGACGAGATAAAAGGCATCAACCCGAAAACCGAACAGGAAGAGTCTCGCAAAATCGACGCCAACGCACCTTTCTCGGCACTCGCCTTCAAAATAGCCACCGACCCGTTTGTGGGACGTATATGCTTCTTCCGCGTATATTCCGGTTCCCTCGAGTCGGGTTCTTACGTTTATAATGCCTCCACCGGCAAAAAGGAACGCATCTCGCGTATAATGCAGATGCACGCCAACAAACAGAACCCCCTCGACCGTATCGAGGCCGGCGACATAGGGGCGGCCGTGGGATTCAAAGAAATAAAAACCGGCAACACCCTCTGCGACGAGAAACACCCCATCATCCTCGAATCGATGAAATTCCCCGAACCCGTCATCGGAATAGCCATCGAACCCAAGACTCAGGCCGACATCGACAAGATGAACAACGCCCTTATGAAACTTGTCGAAGAAGACCCCACACTCGTGGTGGAAAGCGACGAGACCTCCGGACAGACCATCCTCCGCGGCATGGGCGAGCTGCACCTCGACATCATCCTCGACCGCATGCGTCGCGAGTTCGGCGTGGAGGTGAGCCAAGGCGCACCCCAAGTGGCATACAAAGAAGCCATCACACAAGCGGTGCAGCACCGCGAGGTGTACAAAAAACAAACCGGCGGCAAGGGCAAATTCGCCGACATCATCTTCGAAATCTCGCCTGCCGACGACGAAGTCAAAGGTCTGCAGTTCGTCAACGACGTGCGCGGCGGAAACATCCCCAAGGAGTTTATGCCAGCCATCGAAAAAGGCTTCCGCACCGCCATGCAGAACGGCGTGCTGGGCGGTTTCCCCATTGAAAGCCTCAAAGTGCGCATAATCGACGGCTCGTTCCACCCCGTGGACTCCGATGCACTCTCTTTCGAGCTCTGCGCGCAGATAGGTTTCAAGGAAGCCTGCCGCAAAGCAGCTCCCGTGTTGCTCGAACCCATCATGAAACTCGAGGTGATAACCCCCGATGCCTACCTCGGCGACGTAACCGGCGACCTCAACCGCCGCCGCGGGGTGCTCGAAAACGTGGTGGCCAAAGTCGGAGCACAGGCAGTACACGCCAAAGTGCCCCTGCAGCAGATGTTTGGTTACGTAACCACACTGCGCACCCTCACCTCAGGCCGTGCCAACTCCACCATGGAATTCTTACACTACGCCGAGTTGCCTAAGGAATTGACAGAATCAATATTGAAAAAATAAAAACAAAAGTAATATGAAAAAAAATAGTCTATTTAAAATATTACCGCTGTTAGCGGTGGCTTTGGGGGGAGTGTCTTTGGCTACTTCCTGCGAAAAAAATAATTCTAACATTACTAAAATTGGAGATGTTTCAGGTATAGATTTCACACCTTGTGATGAATACTTGCAAGATAAAGAAGCTGGCGTTGTCAATCATGATTCTTTAGTAGTAAACGTTATTAATGGCATTGTTTATATTGGGCATCATATTTTTTCAGTAACTTGCGGCGTAGATACAGTATATGCATCTGTATCAAGTTCAATAAATAATGGTACAATTATTGTTAGGGAAACTCCCTATCCTGAAAATTATAATAGCAATTGTGCTTGTCTTATTTCAAACTGTTTCCAAATACGTAACATTAAAAGTGGTACATATGTTTTGAATATAAAAGATAGTCCAATTGATGTTATTTATTCTCAATCTATAACTCTTTAAGATAAATCTCAATATGAGAAAAATAATTGTTATATTACTTTTGTTATTTGCATATAACACTGCTATTTCTCAAATAACAAAAAAAGAAGCATATAACATAGTAAAAAATCAGTTGGAAAACGAGGGCATTAATATGGAGATTTATTCTTTTCCAACTTTAGTGCCTCCACAGGAATTAATAACTGTCCAATACTCATTTATAATGTCTCCCAATTATTATAGTTGGTTTTTCTTTGTTAATCCATATCCATATGCAAATTGGGGGCATTAGTGCTGGTATATATTTGTCAGCTGTTTGCCACAGCAAAATTTTGATAATTCAATAATTTTTTATAACTTTGCAAATTGCGTAAAAAATAATTATGCACACCAATATGTTGAAAAACAACGAAATAAAATATGATAAGAAAGGCAGAGAAAAAATAAAAGACACAAATTTGACGATTTTGCTGAGGAAAAAGTCATTTTTTTTCAGCAAAAGTTGAAAAAAAATAGCAAAAGTTGAAAAAAAATTAGAGCGAAACCAACAAAAAGTTTTATACGTATAATACAAATTTAATTATCAAAAAAACGTGAACCAAAGAATTAGAATCAAACTGAAATCTTACGACCACAATTTGGTTGACAAATCAACCGAAAAGATCGTAAAAACCGTTAGAATGACGGGCGCCGTTGTCAATGGTCCTATACCACTGCCAACCAACAAAAAGATTTTCACCGTAAACCGTTCCACCTTCGTCAACAAAAAGTCGAGAGAACAGTTCGAGCTCAGCTCGTACAAAAGGCTGATGGACATCTACAGCTCATCGTCCAAAACCATCGACGCACTGATGAAACTCGAACTCCCCAGCGGCGTGGAAGTCGAAATCAAAGTCTGATAACGGAAAAAAGAAAGTAAGAAAACGTCAGCCAATGCACGACAAGCAAGCTGACAAGGAAAAAACAAAGTAAAAAGTAACAAGAAATGTCAGGATTATTAGGAAAGAAAATCGGAATGACCAGCTTGTTCGATGCCTCCGGAAAACAACTTCCGTGCACAGTGATAGAAGCCGGTCCTTGTGTGGTAACACAAGTAAAAACAGTTGAAAAGGACGGCTACGACGCCATCCAGCTGGCTTTCGGCGAAAAGAAAGAGAGCCACACCACCAAACCCATGAGAGGCCACTTTGCCAAGGCAAACACCACCCCAAAACGCTATTTGGCCGAGTTCACCCGCTTCGAAGAAGGACACAAAAAGAAATTCGGCGAAGTGCTCGACGTAACAGTATTCACCGAAGGCGAATTCGTCGACGTAGTGGGAACATCGAAAGGTAAAGGCTTCCAAGGCGTTGTGAAACGTCACGGTTTCGGCGGCGTAGGCGACAAAACCCACGGCCAGCACGACCGTCTGAGAGCCCCCGGTTCGGTGGGAGCATCATCGTACCCCTCACGTCTGTTCAAAGGTCTCCGCATGGCCGGCCAAACAGGTAACAAACGCGTAAAAGTGCAAAACCTGCAGATAGTGAAAATTTTCCCCGAAAAGAATTTATTGATAGTTAAAGGATCAGTACCCGGAGCCAAGGGTTCAATATTAAAATTAGAGAGATGGAGCTAAAAGTATATAACATAAACGGAACTGAGACAGGTAGAACAGTTACTTTGGACGATTCTATCTTTGCCATCACACCCAACGACCACGCCATATATCTGGATTGCAAACAATATCTGGCCAACCAGCGTCAGGGCACACACAAATCGAAAGAAAGAAGCGAAATAAGCGGCTCAACCCGCAAACTCGGTCGCCAGAAAGGCGGCGGAGGCGCGCGTCGCGGCGACATCAACTCGCCAGTGCTCGTGGGCGGCGCAAGAGTTTTCGGCCCCAAGCCCAGAGACTACCGCTTCAAACTCAACACCAAAGTGAAACAGCTGGCACGCCGCTCGGCACTCAGCTACAAAGCAGCCGAAAACGCAATAATGGTTGTCGAAGACTTTACAATGGAAGCCCCAAAGACAAAAAAAATGGTGGAAATTGTTAATAATTTGAAAGTTGCAGAAAAAAAATCACTTTTTGTTTTTGCAGAACCAAATAATTTCGTATCTTTGTCAGCCCGTAACATACCCAACGTTATGATAGCAAAAAGCTCAGACATAAACACTTACGGTATTATGAACTGCGCAAATCTTATCGTATCTGAGAGCGCTGTTGCGGAAATTGCCCGTATTTTGGCAGTGAAATAATCAAATAGCGAACCAAAAAAACAAGAAAACACGATGGAAATTATAGTAAAACCGCTGATAAGTGAAAAAATGACAAGAGCAACGGAAAAATTCCCCAACCGTTGCGGCTTCGTCGTTGACAAACGGGCGAACAAAATACAGATAAAAAAAGCTGTAGAAGCACTCTACAACGTTAAAGTTGTCGACGTGAACACCATGAACTACAGCGGAAAAGTAAAATCGCGCTACACCAAAGCCGGATTCATCACAGGCAAAAAACCTGCGTTCAAAAAGGCAATAGTAACGCTCGCAAAAGATAACACAATAGATTTTTATAGCAATATATAAGTAAGATGGCTTTAAAGAAAATTAAACCGACAACACCGGGACAACGCCACAAAGTAGTTGTTACCTTCGATGACATCACAGCCTCGAAGCCCGAAAAGAGCCTAGTGTTTGGCTATCGTAAATCCGGCGGTAGAAACAACCAGGGTAAAATGACCATGCGCTACATCGGCGGCGGTCACAAAAGAAAATATCGTATCATCGACTTCAAAAGAGAAAAAGATTCGATACCCGCAGTTGTGAAAACCATAGAATACGACCCCAACCGCACCTCACGCATAGCGCTGGTGTACTATGCCGACGGCGAAAAACGCTACATCATTGCCCCGCAAGGACTGAAAGTCGGTCAGACAATTCTGTCAGGTAGCGGAGTTGCCCCGGAAATAGGCAACACATTGCCATTGGGTGAAATACCCTTCGGAACACTGATTCACAACATCGAACTGCGCCCCGGACAAGGCGCCAAAATGGTTCGCACCGCAGGAGCATACGCCCAGCTGATGTCCAGAGACGGAAAATACGCGGCAATAAAAATGCCGTCTGGCGAAATGAGACTCATACTGCAGTCGTGCAAAGCCACCATCGGCGTTGTGTCCAACCCCGAACACAACCTCGAAGTGTCCGGCAAAGCAGGCCGCAGCAGATGGCTCGGACGCCGCCCACGCACCCGTGGCGTAGTTATGAACCCTGTTGACCACCCAATGGGTGGCGGTGAAGGCCGCCAGGCCGGCGGACACCCACGCTCGCGCAAAGGCATACCCGCCAAGGGCTACAAGACTCGCGCTCCTAAGAAACAGTCGACCAAGTACATAATAGAAAGAAGAAAGAAATAAAAACGATTAAAAAAGTAAAAAAGAGATGAGTCGTTCATTAAAAAAAGGTCCGTACATTTTCCACAAACTGGAAAAGAGAGTAATAGAGGCCGCACAAGCCAACAAAAAAGTAACCATCAAAACATGGTCACGCGCCTCGATGATCTCCCCCGATTTCGTGGGACAGACAATAGCAGTCCACAACGGAAACAAATTCATACCCGTGTATGTAACCGAAAACATGGTAGGACACAAATTGGGTGAATTTGCCCCAACACGCATTTTCCGCGGACATGCCGGACAAAAAGACAAAGGAAACAAATAAAACAATTCGCAGAAATGGGACAAAGAAAACACAATAGTGCCGAAGCACGCAAAGAAGCCAAGAAAACTCTATACATGGCGAAACTGATGAACAACCCCACTTCGCCCCGCAAAACGAGACTCGTGGCCGATATGATCAGAGGTTTGGACGTGGACAAAGCCCTTGGAGTACTCCAATACTGCCCAAGAGAATCCGCCCCCAAAATGCGCAAGCTCCTCCTTTCGGCAATAGCCAACTGGCAGAGCAAAAACGAAGGCCAACGCATCGAAGACAACAAACTGTACGTCAAAACTATCATGGTAGACGGCGGTCGCTCGATGAAACGCCTCCGCACAGCACCCCAGGGCAGAGGTTACAGAATAAGAAAACGTTCCAACCATATCACCATGATACTTGGCAACAGGGTGGAAGAAAAAGCTCAGAACGAAGTTGAAACTACTCAAGAAGTAGAAGAACAAAAATAGTAAAAACAAAGAAGAAACAAGAATGGGACAAAAAACTAACCCAATAGGAAACAGATTAGGAATCATAAGAGGATGGGATTCCAATTGGTACGGTGGCAGAAAGTTCGGCCCGAAACTGGTAGAGGACAACAAAATCCGCAAATACCTGAACGTGCGCCTTGCAAACGCCAGCGTCTCCAAAATATACATCGAACGCACACTGAAACTCCTCACGGTTACCATCAGCTCGGCTCGCCCGGGCATGGTGATTGGCCGTAACGGCAGCGATGTGGACAAATTGAAGGAAGAGCTCAAAAAACTCACCGGCAAAGAAGTTCAGATAAACGTGTTCGAAGTGAAACGCCCCGAAACCGACGCCGTTCTGGTGGCACGAAACATAGCCAGCCAGATAGAAAACCGCGTACAGTACCGTAAAGCTGTGAAAACAGCCATCTCCTCCACCATGCGCGTGGGAGCCGAAGGTATAAAAGTTTCCATCTCCGGGCGTATCGGCGGAGCCGAAATAGCACGCACCGAACACTACAAAGAAGGACGCACCCCGCTGCACACCCTGCGCGCCGACATCGACTACTCGCAGGCCGAAGCACACACCACCTACGGGCGCATAGGCGTTAAAGTGTGGATATGCCGCGGCATAGTGTATGGCAAACCGGAACTGGTGCCCTCCACAGTAGGCGGACAAACCAGGGAAAGACGCGGCGGAGCACGCCAGTCGGCACCCGCACCCCGCGTAAGAAGAACAAGAAATAACAAAGGTTAAAAAATCCAATAAAGAGAAGTAACAATGTTACAGCCGAAAAAAACAAAATATAGGAAGCAGCAGAAAGGGAAAATCAAAGGAAACGCCCACAGAGGTTACGAACTTTCCTTCGGTACCTTCGGTATCAAATCCCTTGAGACGTGTTTTATCACGGGAAGACAAATAGAGGCTGCACGTCAAGCGGTAACCCGTCACATGAAACGTGAAGGTCAGATATGGATACGCATATTCCCCGACAAACCCATCACCAAAAAACCTAACGAAGTGCGTATGGGTAAAGGTAAGGGAGCTCCCGAATACTTCGTGGCAAGAGTTATGCCCGGAACAATACTGTTCGAAGCCGAAGGCGTGCCAATGGAAGTGGCTAAAGAAGCCCTGCGCCTCGCAGCCCAGAAACTGCCCATCACAACAAAATTCGTAGTGAAACGGGATTATGTGGAAGAATAAAAATAAGAAGAAATGAAAAACAAGTTAGTATTAAACGAGCTTTCTACAGCCGAAATAAAGGAGAAATTGGACGTTGAGCGCGACCAGCTTCGCAAAATGAAACTGAACCACGCCGTATCGCCAATCGAAAACCCGAACAAAATAAAAGAAAGTAGAAAAACTATTGCCCGTTGTCTCACCGAACTTCGCAAACGCGAAATGAACGAGAGCGCCAAATAGTAAAATCCGTATCAGAAAATGGAAAGAAATTTAAGAAAAGAAAGAATCGGAACCGTTGTAAGCAACAAAATGGACAAATCCATTGTGGTGCTTGTCGAACGCAAGGTGAAACACCCAAAGTACGGTAAATTCGTGAAAAAAAGCACCAAGTTCATGGCTCACGACGAGAAAAACGAATGCAACATTGGAGATTCTGTACGCATAATGGAAACCCGCCCGCTGAGCAAGAACAAATGCTGGAGATTAGTTGAAATAATAGAAAGAGCTAAATAATTATGATACAACAAGAAACAAGAATGACTGTCGCTGATAACAGCGGTGCCAAAAGCGCCCTGTGCATCAGAGTATTGGGAGGCACCAAGAAAAGATACGCCTCCATTGGCGACAAAATAGTGGTGGCCGTGAAAGACGCCATCCCATCAGGTAACATCAAGAAAGGAGCCGTTTCGAAAGCAGTTGTTGTACGCACCAAAAAAGAAGTTCGCCGTGCGGACGGATCATACATCCGCTTCGACGACAACGCATGCGTGCTGCTGACGCCGGCCGACGAACTCCGCGGTACACGTATTTTCGGACCCGTGGCACGTGAGCTGCGCGAGAAACAATTTATGAAAATTGTATCTCTGGCTCCAGAAGTTTTATAATCATTAAAAAAACTCGTAAGAAAAGATATGAAATTGCACGTAAAGAAAGGGGACACTGTAAAAGTGATAGCCGGCGATGACAAAGGCTCGGTCGGCAGAGTGCTCAAAGTGTATCCCGAAAAGAACAGAGCCATAGTGGAAGGGGTGAACATTGTAAAAAAACACACCAAACCCAATGCTAAAAACACCCAAGGCGGCATAGTAGAGATGGAAGCGCCAATCCACATCTCCAACCTTATGGTGATGGAAAACAACACTCCAACACGCATAGGCAGGAGAATCGACGAAAAAACAGGTAAATTAGTTCGTTATTCTAAAAAATCAGGGGAGGTGATAAAGTAATATGGATTATCAAGTTACATTAAAAAAGAAATACAAGGAAGAGATAGTGCCTTCTTTGATGAAAGAGTACAGCTACAAAACTGTAATGCAAGTGCCCCGCCTGCTCAAGATAACCCTCAACCAAGGGCTTGGCAAGGCCGCTATCGCCGACAAAAAAGTGATAGACCAGGGAGTTGACGAGATGACCCTCATAGCCGGCCAGAAAGCCGTGGCTACCAAATCCAAAAAGGACATCTCCAACTTCAAACTGCGTCGCGGAATGCCCATCGGAGTTAGAGTAACCCTGCGCGGCGACCGCATGTACGAATTCCTCGAACGCCTCATCACAGCATCCATACCCCGTATACGCGACTTCCGCGGCATCAACGACAAAGGCTTCGACGGACGTGGAAACTACACTTTCGGCATCTCCGAACAGATAATATTCCCCGAAATCGACATCGACAAAATCGGCCGTATCCAGGGAATGGACATCACTTTCGTAACATCGGCACCCACCGACAAGGAAGCGATGTCGCTTTTGAAACAATTTGGTTTACCATTTAAAAATCAAAAATAATAAGAAATGGCAAAAGAATCAATAAAAGCTAGAGAACGCAAAAGAGAAAAAATGGTTGCCCGCTATGCGGCAAAACGCGCTGCCCTGAAAGAGCAGGTTCGCAAAGGCACCCCCGAAGAGGTGGAGGCAGCAGTGATAGCACTGCAGAAGCTGCCCAAAAACGCCCTGCCCGTGCGCCTTCACAACCGCTGCCAGCTCACAGGCCGTCCCAAAGGATACATGCGCCAGTTCGGCATTTCGCGCATCAACTTCCGCGAAATGGCCATATCGGGCCTGATACCCGGCGTTAAAAAAGCAAGCTGGTAATATAGAAAAAATAGCATTAAAAACAAAAAAAAACAGCAAGAAATGGTAACAGATCCAATTGCAGATTATTTGACTCGGATGAGAAACGCCATCATGGCAAAGCACAGAGTCGTGGAAATACCCGCATCGAATTTGAAGAAGGAAATGACCAAGATACTGTTCGAAAAAGGCTACATCCTGAACTACAAATTTGACGAGGAAACCAAACACCAGACAATAAAGATAGCATTGAAATACCACCCCGTAACAAAAATGCCGGCCATATCCAACCTCACCCGCGTGAGCAGCCCCGGCCTCAGAAAATATGTGGGCGTTGACGAAATGCCCAGAGTGTTGAACGGATTAGGCATAGCTATCATATCCACTTCCAAAGGCCTGATGACCGACAAGGAGGCCAAGAGCCTCAACGTGGGCGGCGAAGTGCTTTGTTACATAAGCTAAGTCAAAAAATAAATAGAGGAGAAAACAAGAAATGTCAAGAATAGGTAAATTACCGATAAAAATCGAACAAGGAGTAGAAGTATCCGTATCTCCCGAAAACGTGGTAACAGTAAAGGGTCCAAAAGGCGAACTCTCGCAAAAGGTGGATCCGAGCATCGCAGTGAACTTTGACAAGGACAACGGCGAGCTTACACTTTCACGCTCCACCGACGACAAGGACCACAGAGCAAAACACGGCCTGTACCGCGCTCTTGTTCACAACATGGTTACCGGCGTTACAACCGGATTCAAAGTCGTTCAGGAAGTGATTGGCGTGGGCTACAAAGTTCAGGCCCAAGGTCAGGTGCTCGAAATGGCTTTGGGATATTCCCACACCATTTTCTTCGAACTGCCACAGGAGATAAAAGTGGAAACCATCACCGAAAAGGGTAAAAACCCGCTGATAATAATGACTTCGGCAGACAAGCAGCTGCTGGGCCAAGTGGCAGCCAAGATACGCTCGTTGCGCAAACCCGAACCTTACAAAGGAAAAGGCATACGTTTCCAAGGCGAAGTGGTACGCAAGAAAGCCGGCAAGGCAGCCGCTAAATAACAATTAGTATAAAAAAACGCAAAAAACAGATACTAATGGCAACAAAAAAAGACATAAGAAGAACCAAGATTAAATACAGAATTCGTCATAAAGTGAGCGGAACGGAAGCAACCCCCCGCCTGACCGTGTTCAGAAGCAACAAGGAAATATACGCACAGGTTATAAATGACGAAAAAGGTGTAACACTCGTGGCCGCATCGACAAGAGAAAAGGCTTTTGAGAAAAACGGCACCAAAACCGAAATGGCTGCAAAAGTAGGCAAGACACTGGCCGAAAGAGCATTGGCAGCAGGAATCAGTTCCGTAGTATTCGACCGCAACGGCTACCTGTACCACGGACGTGTAAAATCGTTGGCTGACGCAGCCAGAGAAGGAGGATTAAAATTCTAAAAAGTTATGGCAGAAGTAAATGTACAAAGAGTGAAATCAAGCGAAATCGAACTCAAAGATCGTCTTGTTGCAATAAATAGAGTTACCAAGGTAACCAAGGGCGGCAGAACTTTCAGTTTCTCCGCCATCGTTGTTATCGGCGACGAAAACGGCGTGGTTGGTTACGGTCTGGGCAAAGCCAAGGAAGTAACGGCTGCCGTTCAGAAAGGTGTCGACGATGCTAAGAAAAACCTCATCAAGGTTCCCGTGCTGAAAGGCACCATACCTCACGAACAGGTTGGCAAATACAGTGGCGCAAAAGTGTTCCTGAAACCCGCAGCCCCCGGTACCGGAGTTATAGCCGGCGGTGCCATGCGTGCCGTTCTGGAAAGCGTTGGCGTGAAAGACGTGCTGGCTAAATCCAAAGGCTCGTCCAACCCGCACAGCGTGGTGAAAGCTACCATCAACGCCCTGCTGCAGATGAAAGACCCCTACACAGTGGCACAGCTCCGCGGCATCAGCCTTGATAAAGTGTTCAACGGATAAAATAACGACTAATTACATTGAGAGAAATGAAAACACTGAAAATCAAACAAGTAAGAAGCAAGATTGGTCGTCCTGCCCGCCAAAAAAGAACTTTGGAGGCACTGGGATTGCACAGGATCAACCATGAAAGAGAAGTTCAGGCCACTCCCGAAATACTCGGCATGATTGAAAAAGTGAAACACTTGATCACTGTAGAAGAAATTTAAGTTACACCGTAAAAAAGCAGAAATTAGTTATGAATTTAAGTAGTTTGACACCTGCAAAAGGTTCGGTAAAGCACTCGAAAAGAGTAGGTAGAGGTCAGGGATCCGGAAAAGGTGGCACATCCACACGCGGACACAAAGGCGCCAAAGCACGCTCGGGCTACTCCCGCAAAGTGGGCTTCGAAGGCGGCCAGATGCCTCTTTACAGACGCGTGCCCAAATTCGGTTTCAAAAACATCAACCGCGTTGAATACATAGGTATCAACATCGATGTGCTGAACAACCTCCACGAAACTAAAAACATCGAAAATTTCGACATCGAGGTGCTGAGACAGAACGGCCTCCTCTCCGGAAACGACAAAGTTAAAATACTCGGACGCGGCGAACTCAACGCCAAAATCAACGTAACTGCCCACAAATTCTCCGAATCGGCACGCAAAGCCATCGAAGAAAAAGGCGGCACAGTTTCCGAACTCGACAAAAAAGCCGAATAAGTAACAGTAATCTAATTCCATTTTATGAAGAAACTAATAACAACACTGAAGAACATTTGGGCGATAGAGGATCTGCGCAAACGCATACTCTATACACTGGGCCTCGTGCTTGTGTACCGTATCGGATCCTACGTTGTCCTTCCTGGTGTTGATCCCAGCCAGCTTACAGCCTTGAAGACACAGAGCGAGAGCGGCCTGTTAGGGTTGCTCAATATGTTCTCTGGTGGCGCTTTCTCGCACGCCTCAATCTTCGCGCTCGGTATCATGCCCTACATCACAGCATCCATCGTGATACAGCTGTTTGTTATGGTGATACCCTATTTCCAGAAAATGCAGCGCGAGGGCGAGAGCGGACGCAGAAAAATGAACCAGATCACACGTGTGCTTACAATAGCTATCACAGTGGTACAAGCTCCTGCATATATCAAAAACATGGTGTATCAGCCTGGTGCCACCTTAAAAGCCTTTTATCCGTTCAACGGTGATGCACCGGGATTTTTCTTCTGGCTGTCGTGCATAGTTATCCTCACCTCAGGCACACTGTTTGTGATGTGGCTCGGCGAGCGCATTACCGACAAGGGCGTTGGCAACGGTATCTCGCTGCTGATCATGGTCGGCATCATTGCCCGTCTGCCTCATGCATTGATTGGCGAAATTGTGGTGATGTACAACAAGCCGCTGATGCTCATCATCGAGCTGGTGCTACTGCTCGTGGTTATACTGCTCTGCATCTTGCTTGTTCAGGGAACACGCAGAGTTCCGGTGCAATACGCCAAACGCATTGTTGGAAACAAACAGTACGGCGGCGTACGTCAGTACATACCACTGAAAGTGAACGCTGCAGGCGTTATGCCTATCATCTTTGCTCAGGCAATAATGTTTATACCAATCACCCTGATGGGATTCTCCAACTCCGAATCCTCGTTCTGGGCCACTTTTGCCGATTTCAACGGATTTTGGTATAACCTTGTTTTCGCAATACTGATAATAGCATTCACCTATTTCTACACTGCAATATCCATCAACCCCAACCAGATGGCCGAGGACATGAAGAAAAACGGCGGTTTCATACCCGGAGTTAAACCCGGCAAGAAAACTGCCGAATATCTTGAAACCATTTTGTCGAAAATTACCCTGCCGGGCTCCATATTTTTGGCAATAGTGGCAGTACTGCCAGCCGTGGTTAGCCTCATGGGCGTCAACTCGCAGTTTGCCCAGTTCTATGGTGGCACATCACTGCTCATCATGGTGGGCGTTATACTCGACACATTGCAGCAGATAGAAAGCCACCTTCTGATGAGACACTACGACGGTCTTACCAAAACAGGTCGTATCAAAGGACGCAACTCAATGTCTATTTCTGCATAAAAACTCTAATCAAACAAGGGACGATACAATGATCAGACTGAAGACAAAAGAGGAGATAGAGCTTATACGCAAAAGCGCTCTGCTGGTGGGCAAAACCCTTGCAGAGGTGGGGAAATACGTTAAGCCCGGGGTTACCACCGCATACCTTGACAAAATTGGCGAACAATTTATCAGGGACAACGGTGCCACACCCGTTTTCAAAGGCTACAACGGTTTCCCCGCAGCCCTTTGTATCTCAGTTAATGATGTTGTGGTGCACGGCATACCTTCCGAAGATTTCTTTATCAAGGAAGGCGACATTGTGTCCATCGACTGCGGCACCAACCTCAACGGCTACATCGGCGACTCGGCTTACACTTTCACCTGCGGCGAGGTGCGCCCCGAAGTGCTGCGCCTGCTGAAAGTTACCAAAGAGGCCCTGTACCTCGGTCTGGAGAAATGCGTCGAAGGCAACCGCGTTGGCGACATCGGCCATGCCATACAGACACACTGCGAAAAGAACGGCTACACTGTAGTACGTGAACTTTGCGGTCATGGCGTGGGCATACGCCTGCACGAAGACCCCAGCGTTTCCAATTTCGGAGTGAAAGGCACCGGCCCGCTGCTGAAAGAGGGTATGGTGATAGCCGTTGAACCTATGATAAACTTGGGCTCGAAAAACGTGAAGTTTTCGCAAGAAGACGGATGGACCTGCCGAACAAAGGACGGCAAGCCCTCTGCACACTTCGAACACGACGTGGCCATAGGCAAAGACGCACCCGACATATTGTCGAGTTTCGACCCAATAGAGCAACAAAACCAATAAAACGACAGACATATGGCAAAACAACCACCTATCCAAGTTGACGGCACAGTAACCGAAGCACTGGGCAACGCAATGTTCCGCGTTGAGCTTGAAAACGGACACGTTATAATAGCCAACATATCGGGCAAAATGCGTATGCACTATATCAAAATACTGCCCGGCGACAAGGTGCAGATAGAAATGTCGCCCTACGATCTGACCAAAGGTAGAATAACCTACCGCCACAAATAATTAGGAAAAAAATAAGAAATTTAAACAGATAAAAAAAAACAAAAATGAAAGTAAGAGCATCTGTAAAGAAAAGATCCCCTGAATGCAAAGTGGTCCGCAGAAAAGGGGTTGTGTATGTAATAAACAAAAAAAATCCTAAGTACAAACAAAGACAAGGATAAATAATTAAAAAATAGAATAGATAATAGTTTATGGCAAGAATTGCAGGTATTGATTTACCCAAAAACAAAAGAGGAGAAATAGGCCTGACCTATATCTTCGGCATTGGAAGAAGCACTGCCCAGAAAATACTCAACGAGGCAGGCATCGACGTGAACAAGAAAGTGCAAGACTGGACAGACGATGAGCAGAACGCCATCCGCACCATCATCGGCGAGCAGTATAAAGTTGAAGGCGAGCTGCGCTCCGAAGTTCAGATGAACATCAAACGACTGATGGATATCGGTTGCTACCGCGGTATCCGCCACCGTTCGGGACTGCCCTTGCGCGGACAGAGCACCAAGAACAATGCTCGCACCAGAAAGGGTAAAAAGAAAACAATCGCTAACAAGAAAAAGGCTCCTAAAGGCTAATTGACGAGTGGGCCACCTCCGGCGGATCAGATTTTGTAACACGGAGCCAGAGGCAAAACGAAAGGTTTAATCAAAAATCAAGTAAAAGTAAAAAAATGGCAAAAACTTCAAAACCAACAAAGAAGAGAGTTGTAAAAGTTGAACCAACAGGAAGATTGTGTGTATTCGCATCTTTCAACAACGTTATTGTTTCGTTGACAAACAATGCCGGTCAAGTGATTTCTTGGTCTTCTGCCGGAAAAATGGGTTTCAGAGGATCGAAGAAAAACACTCCGTATGCTGCACAAATGGCTGCGGAAGATTGCGGTAAAGTAGCCTATGATTTGGGCTTGCGTAAAGTGAAAGCTTACGTGAAAGGTCCGGGATCGGGAAGAGAATCCGCAATACGCGCTATCGACGCATGCGGCATAGAAGTGACCGAGATTGTCGACATCACCCCGTTGCCCCACAACGGATGCCGTCCCCCGAAACGCCGTCGTGTATAATTCAACACAACAGAAAAAAATCGAAAGTAAAACTTATTTATTTCAGTAAAAAATGGCAAGATACACTGGACCAAAAACCAAAATTGCAAGAAAATTCAGGGAGCCGATATTCGGCGCCGACAAATCTTTTGAAAAAAAGAAATATCCTCCGGGAATGCACGGTCAGAGCCGTCATCGTAGCAAAGTGTCGGAATACGGCACCCAGCTGAAGGAGAAACAGAAGGCAAAGTACACCTACGGAATATTGGAGAAACAGTTCCGCAACCTGTTCAACGAGGCCTCGCGTCGCGGTGGCATCACCGGCGAAGTGCTGTTGCAGCTTATCGAAGCCCGTCTCGACAATGTGGTTTACCGCCTCGGCATAGCCAGAAGCCGCGCTCAGGCACGCCAGCTGGTTACCCACGCCCACATAGCAGTGAACGGCAAAGTGGTGAACATACCTTCGTATTCGCTTAAAGAAGGAGATGTGGTTTCCGTACGCGAACGTTCCAAATCTCTGGAAATCATCACCGACTCATTGGCAGGTAACGCAAACCGCTACAGTTGGTTGGAATGGGATCAGAACACAATGTCGGGAAAATTCGTAAGCTATCCGCAGCGCGCCGACATACCCGAAACTATCAAAGAACAGCTGATAGTAGAGTTGTACTCCAAATAATAACGGATTAGTCTGAATCTCAAATAAAAACAAGTACAAAAAAGAATCAAAGCGAAAGGATATAAATGGCAATATTAGCATTTCAGAAACCTGATAAGGTTATCATGGTAGAATCGGATGATTTTCACGGAGTTTTCGAATTTCGTCCTCTTGAACCTGGCTACGGTATCACCATAGGTAATGCGTTGCGCCGCATACTTTTAAATTCGTTGGAAGGTTTTGCCATCACATCTGTGCGCATCGAGGGTGTTAAACACGAGTTCGACACAATACCAGGTGTTGTAGAAGATATGACCGACATCATTCTGAAACTGAAACAGATACGTTTCAAACGTCAGATAGAGGACCACGACAACGAAAAGATTGCGTTCACCATTACCGGCAAAAATGTGTTCAAAGCAGGTGACTTGAACGAATTTCTGAACGGATTCCAAGTGCTCAACCCCGATTTGGAGATCTGCCACATGGAATCGACGGTAAGCCTGAGAATAGAGCTCTTGATAGAAAAGGGCAGAGGCTACGTTCCTTCGGAAGAAAACAAAAAAGCAACCGATGCTATAGGCGTGATAGCCATAGATTCGATACATACTCCGATAAAAAATGTCCGCTACTCATGGGATAACTACCGCGTAGAACAAAAAACGGACTATGAGAAACTTGTTATTGAAATCCAGACAGACGGTTCGATACATCCCAAAGAAGCGTTAAAAGAAGCAGCAAAAATACTTATCCAGCATTTCATGCTGTTCTCCGACGAACGCATTTCGCTCGAAGTTGAGCAACGCCAGACCAGCGATGAGTTTGATGAAAACACACTGCATATCCGCCAGCTGCTTAAAACCAAACTCGTGGATATGGACCTCTCGGTGAGAGCACTGAACTGCCTCAAGGCAGCCGAAGTGGAAACACTTGGCCAACTGGTGGCCTTCAACAGAGCCGACCTTTTGAAATTCAGAAATTTTGGAAAAAAATCTCTCAACGAACTGGAACAGTTGGTGGCTTCCAAAAACCTGGATTTCGGAATGAATATATCAAAGTATAAATTAGATAAAGAATAAGAACAATGAGACACGGTTGTAAACAAAATAAATTATCGAGAACTCATGCCCACAGAGCCGCAATGCTGTCCAATATGGCTTCGTCTCTGATAAAGCAAAAGAGAATAGAAACCACGTTGGCCAAGGCAAAAGTGCTGAGAGGCTATGTTGAGCCACTGATAAACCGTTCTAAAGTGGACTCCACCGCTTCGCGTCGTTTGGTTTTTAGCTATCTACAAGACAAAGAGGCTGTTAAGGAACTGTTCAGAGAAGTTTCGCAAAAGGTGGCCGACCGCCCCGGCGGTTACACCCGAATCCTGAAAACAGGCATCCGCAAAGGCGACAACTCCCAAATGGCAATTATTGAACTCGTTGACTACAACGAAAATATGCTCAAGGAGAACAAGCCCCTCAAAGCCAAAGCCACACGTCGTAGCCGCTCCAAAAAAACTGCTGCCGAAGCCGAACCAAAGGCTGAAGCCAAAGCTGAGGAAACAGCTGCCGAAGAGCCTAAGGCTTAATGACATTATCAATAGAATAGCGAAAAAGGGCATCCATAAAGGAATGCCCTTTTTTTATACATTATCCCGAAAAAAACGATTTTTTTGCAATAGTGTCCAAAATAATTTTGGGAGATTTTTGTGAATAGACAGAGAATGTTGA
>CALGGY010000035.1 GCA_937915785.1 uncultured Bacteroidales bacterium | reverse complement strand
GGCTACCAAGTTACCGGCCCCAACGGCAACTCCATTTTCCTGCCCGCCTCGGGCTTCCGCGGTTGCGATGGCGGTGTGAACGTCGTGGGCTCCTACGGCTACTATTGGTCGTCCACGCCCGATGGTTCGGACATCGCGTGGTACCTCGGCTTCGATTCGGGCGGAGTGGACATCGGCCACAACTTCCGGTGCTGCGGGCTATCCGTGCGCCTCGTCCAAGATTGAGTGGCCGCGCGCGCGAGAGCGCGGCCAAAAGGACATCCTATCTTTGTAATGGCTGTTCGGGCTCTGCCCGGCAGCCATTACCAGGGGGGGGGGATTGCGCGGGGGAGTGCGGCTGGGGAAATTTACAGTTTAAAATGTGCGATGTGCAATTGCGCAAAGAATTATATATCACAAAAATAAATAACAGTAAAATCAGTGGCAGGGTGTCCTGTCCGGAGTGCCGCGCGCTACAAGTCCGGCTTGGCGTGCGGCAGCGAGAAAAAGTAAAATCAGCAGACCGTCAGAAGAAAAGCAACAATGTGTAATTTTGATATTTACAGAGGGGCTCCGTGCCCCGAAGTCCCCCGCAAGGCGAGCTTTGCGGTGTGTTCAACGCCGGTGTCTGCTAAAAGATGTGCCCGCCTCGGGCTACCGCGATTGCAATGGCAATGTGAACAACGTGGGCTCCAACGGCAACTATTGGTCGTCCACGCCCAATGGTTCGGACAACGCGTGGAACCTCAACTTCAATTCGGGCGGAGTGAACATCAACAACAACAACCGGTGCAACGGGCTATCCGTGCGCCTCGTCCAAGCCTTTACAACCAAGATGGACACACTGCTCACTGATTTGTTCAAGGCATACTATTGCGCCCGTCGCAACAAACGAAACACCCACAGCCAGTTGCGTTTCGAAATGGATTTGGAAACCAACCTCATATCATTGTACCACGAACTGAAAGAGCGGCGCTATAAGCCGTCGCCTTCGGTGTGCTTTGTGGTGCGTGATTCTGTCAAGCGCGAGGTGTTCGCCTCCAATTTTCGCGACAGGGTGGTGCATCATCTGTATTACAACTATGTGTCGGATTTTTTCGACCGCCAGTTTATTTACGACTCGTATTCGTGTCGCAAAGGCAAGGGCACATTGCTCGGAATAGAAAGACTGGAACATCACATCCGCTCGGTAAGCCGTAATTATACGCGGCAGTCATATATCCTAAAATTGGATATAAAGGGCTATTTCATGTCCATAAACCGGCAGGCATTATGCCAAATGGTGCATCAGATGATAGAAAAAGTGGCGTTGCCCACAGAACGGAAGGATTTTGTGCACTACCTTACCGATATTATAGCCTTGAAAGATGCGTTGCAGGGTGCCAAAATAAAAGGTCGTCGCAGCGATTGGGCCGACCTGCCGCCGACAAAATGCCTCAGCTGTTCGCCCAAAGGTGTTGGCATGCCCATCGGCGACCTCACTTCACAGCTTTTCAGCAATGTTTTTCTTAACAAACTGGACAGGTTTGTTACAATGGAACTTGGATTCAAGCATTATGGACGTTATGTGGATGATTTTTATATTGTGGATATCGACAAAGAGCGCTTGGTTGAGGCTAAGGCCAAAATTTCTGAATTGCTCGCCACTATGGGCTTGGCGTTGCATCCGCGGAAAGTGCTGTCGCAGCCTGTTGGGTTGCCGATTGGTTTTTTAGGTGGTGTGATGCGACCTTATTTCAGAAACTGCTCTTCGCGTACGATGACGAAATTTGTCAGACTCAAAAAAAGTTATTTTGAAATAATCAGCAAACCAGATAATAGACAGCTGGTTGATGTCCGGAAAAGTATTTCGTCTATGGCTTCGTACGTGGGCTATTTGGGGCATTTCAGTGCCGCAAGGCAGTTGTCCGATGTCTCCCGCAGATAAAATTTGTTTTTTTCGCGAAAAAGGCGTAACTTTGCAAAAAAATATACAACCATGTTCAAAAAAGAAACTTACATAGCACGCAGGGAACAACTGCGCAAGGACGTTAAAAACGGCCTTATCATAATCCAAGGCAACAGCGAAAGCAGCTGCAACTACAAGGACAACACCTATTTCTTCCGCCAGGACAGCACTTTCCTTTATTTCTTCG
>CALGGY010000034.1 GCA_937915785.1 uncultured Bacteroidales bacterium | reverse complement strand
CACGACGTGCTGCTCGACCTGCACTCGTTCCAGAGCGCGGGCGACGCCTTCGCGATGATCGGCCCGCGCGACAACGCCGGTCCGCTCGAACCCTTCGGGCGCGCCTGGGAGGAGGGTCAGCTCGCGCTCCACCTGGGCACCTCGCGCGTGGTGGAGGGCTGGCTCGACATAAAGGCCGACAGGGAGAACCTTTTGAACCCCGCTTTCAAGCGTGTGGGCGTGGGCTACGCCGAAGACCTTGGCTCACGTAAATACCACTGGGTGGTGATGTTTGCCGACTGACTTTTTAGTTAGGGGTTGGGGGTTAGGAGTTAAGGGGTTGAGGGTTAAGAAGCTAAAAGTTTGGAGTTTGAAGTGGGCTAATTGGGTAAATGATGGCTGACAGATTGGCAATGGTTTGTGGGGAAAATATTTTCTTTCGTGTTTTTTTTGGAAGAGGAGTGTATGTGAGAGGGTGAAAAAAAACGCTCCCCGCCGAAGGCGTGGAGCGTTTTTTTTTGTTTTTGCTAAATATGTTGTCAGAAGGATTGTACTATGGTAAGGAAGTCGTCGGCTTTGAGCGAGGCGCCGCCTATCAGTCCGCCGTCCACGTCGGGGTTGGCGAAAAGTTCCTTGGCGTTTTTGGCGTTGCAGCTGCCGCCGTAGAGCAGGGTAGCGTTGTCGGCCACATGGCTGCCATATTGCTTGGCTATCAGCGAGCGGATAAAGGCGTGCATCTCCTGCGCCTGCTGCGGGGTGGCGGTCTTGCCGGTGCCTATGGCCCACACGGGCTCGTAGGCTATCACAACGTCGCCAAACTCATCGGCGGTGAGGCCGAAAAGGCTTTCGCTAATCTGTTTTTCCACCACTTTGAACTGAGTGCCAGCTTCGCGCTCGGGCAGTTTTTCGCCACAGCAGAATATCGGACGTATGTCGTTGGCTAACAGTTGTTTCACCTTGTCGGCAATTTCTTCGTTGCTCTCGTTGTGGTAGGCGCGGCGTTCGGAGTGCCCCACAATGCAGTAGTCTATGCCCATCGACGCCAGCATAGGGGCTGCCACCTCGCCGGTGTAAGCACCGCTCTCGTGGGCGCTAACATCTTGTGCTCCAACGGCAAAGAACGATTCCTGCGAAAGGTCGCCGCACATTTCCAAGAAAGGGTAGGGAGGGCATACTACCACATCCACAGAAGGGGTGGCAAGGTGTTCCATCTCGTCGGCAATTTTTTCGACCAGCTCGTAGGCGTCGTCGAAAGTTTTGTTCATTTTCCAGTTTCCGGCTACTATTTTTTTTCTCATGTCGAATACTTTTTTTTGTGTTATGTTTCTGTATATTAAAATGTTGTCGTAAAAAAAGGTTTTACATCCTTTTGGCAAACATACTCTTTTTATTTGGATTTAAGCGTTTTTTGCCGATGTTTTTTTCTCGCCCCGCACCACAAAGACGCTCAGCTCGTAGAGCAGATATATTGGCAGCGAGGTTGTGCAATGCATGTAGTCATTGCTTTCAATTTGGTTTAGTATTGGATAATTGAATCTGTCATTTTTGTATAATAGTTGCTGTGAGTGAGTTATATTAGTTCGATGAATTTGCTTAATGGCAGGATGTGTGCAATGTGTGTATATTGCTTTTTGTGGAGTTCAATGGGTATGTCAAGGAGTACGGGCATTGTGGCGTCGAAATGAAGTACTGCGTAGTATGGGGCATTCTCGGCGGAAAATCCTTTTGCTCGCAAGGTGTCGGCAGTCCATATCTGAAACCCTTTTTTTGCGAGTTTGTACAACGCGGGATTGTCGCCGTTGGTGTGCAGGCATATATAGCCCAATCTGTCAAATCCTTCTTTTACCAGCAAAGAGCCTTTCGAATCTCCAATTCGAACATAAGTGATGCCGAGGCGGATGGCATTTTCTCTATCCGACTCACGCACATGGTTTACAAGCACCGTGGTTTCTTCGGGCGTGTAGCGCATTTTTTCCGAAAGAATCTTGCGCGTATCCTCGTCTTCTATAGCCTGTCGTCTAAGCAATGATATTTTGCAAAATTGCTTATCTTGCTCTATGCCGATGTATTTGCGTCCAAGAAGGTTTGCCGCTATGCCTGTGGTTCCGGAACCGCTGAACGGGTCTAGAATGGTGTCGCCTTTGTTTGTGGATGCAAGAATAATGCGGTAGAGCAGTCTCAATGGTTTTTGAGTGGGATGTTTGCCTTCTTGTTTTTCCCACATGCCTACAGCCGGAATGCGCCAAACATCAGTCATTTGCTGTCCGCCATTCAAGAGTTTCATTGTTTCGTAATTGAACTTGTGGGGCTTTTTCTCATGTTTGCGAGCCCAGATGATGAGTTCTGTCGAAAAATTGAAATATTTGCACGAAAGGTTTGGCGGCGGGTCTGTTTTCTGCCAAGTGATGGTATTTAGCACTTTGTAGTCAAGTTCTTGTAAGCAACGCATTACTATGTAGATGTTGTGGTGCGTGCCGCTAATCCAAATGGTGCCGTTGTCTTTGAGTTTATGGCGACAAAGAGCGAGCCATTTGCGGTTGAACTCGTAAATGTGTTCTGGTGTGCCGCCTTTGTCCCAATCGCCTTTGTCCACACACACTTGCTTGCCACTTTGTACGCTTATTCCGCCGTTGCTTAAAAAGTATGGAGGGTCGGCAAAAATAGTATCGATGGAGTTGTCCTCTATCTCTGCCAACCGATTCATGCAATCGCCTTGCAGGAGGGTGAAATCGGGGAATGATGTGTGGTTTATCACTTTTGAGGAACTGGCAAGCCAAGTTTTTGTAAAGGGATATAGTTGAAATAGTATTGACAACCAACGCTAATTATATAGTCTAACACGTCCTTGTATTTTGGATCGCGGAACCAATTATCAAGTACATAGATGTATTCAACCTCCATGTTGAGTTGTGCCAATAATTTTTGGTATTGTTTTTTCTTGAAATCACAAGTCTGAAGTTTTTCATCAACACTCCCGGCTACTTCTTGGTGTTTTACTTCAATGATGAACATTGTGTTGTTTACGATGACATAGATAGCATTGTCTGGTAATAGTTGCTTGGATAATATTTTCTTCCAGTCAACACCCTGCGCTGCGAGGAATTGATAGAAGGAATGTTTTTTGAACACGTGGGCTACAATTTTATGTTTGTAATATACGTCGTGTCCATTAACGCTATAACCAGATTGTTGAGATAAAAAAGTTGTCAAATCAACCTTGCCTTCGTAAATCAATCCTGTGATGGTGTTTCCACCACCAGTGCCTCTTCTAATCATTTTGTAAAAAAAATAAATTTTGTTTGGTTGCGTGATAATTGTGAACCAAAATCTCCCGTAATTTTCCCCGTTTTGCAGGGTTCGCATTTACGCTGCGATTTGCCCAAACCCGTTCAATAACATAATGCACGTATAAATCATCAAAGAACATGTCGCTGCAATCGGAATTGCTCAGCATAAATTTATATCCAGCCGCCTCCACTTGGTCGCAAAATGCTTTCAGACGACGCTGTGCGAGGTCGTTGAACGCCTCTTTGGCATAGTCGTTGAAACTGCTTGTGTTGCTCAATGGACGGTAAGGCGGATCAAAATAAAACAGAGTATTGCCCTTTGCTTTGGCAATCGTTTGCCGATAATCGCCTGTTAGAATTTCCACGTTTTGGAGAAGCTCGCTGTCTGCAAAAATTGTATTTGGGTCGCAAATCATCGGTGTCTCATACTTTCCAAAGGGGACATTGAACAGTCCTGCTTTGTTTACGCGGTACAAGCCGTTGAAGCATGTGCGATTCAGGAAAAAAAACAGCGTGGTGTTGCGGATCGGATCGAGGGCTTTGGTGTTGAACTCTTCACGCATTTGTAAGAAAAAGGATTTCCGCTGTTCCTCCGATTGGAGAGCATAATAGTCTTTTTGAATCTGTTGCAACGATTTTACCAATTCCGATGGATTGTTGCGCACCACCATGTAGCAGGTGGTGAGGTCGGGATTGATGTCGTTAATAATTGCTGATTTGATGTTGGGGTGCGACTGCAGCATATGAAATAGCATTGCTCCTCCGCCAACAAAAGGCTCAATGTAAGTAACATTCTCCCATTGGTCAAAGTCAGCAGGAAGCAGCGCTTCAAGTTGGTCGATGAGCTGACTTTTACCGCCAACCCATTTGACAAATGGTTTCGCTTTCATTTTGAATTTGGTATTTTTTTACTATTGAATAATGAACGTTTTTTTTATGTAAATATTGTTATGTCTGTCAATCTGTCCGTCTGTATATCTGAAAATCTGTTCACCTGTCAATCTTTCTCGCCCCGCACCACAAAGATGCTCAGCTCGTAGAGCATATATATTGGCAGCGAAGTTATTAGCAACGTAAAGGGGTCGCCCGTCGGGGTGATGACGGCGGCGAGCACGAGTATCACCACTATGGCGTGACGCCGATATTTGCGCATAAAATTCTTGGTAATGATGCCCATCTTGCTCAGCAGCCAGCACAGCACGGGCAGCTCGAACATCAGGCCCATCACCGCCGAAAGGGCTATCAGCGTGCCGGTGTACGACTGCAACGAGATGTAGTTGTGCACCTCGCCGCTGACCTCGTAGTTGAGCAGAAAACGGAACGCAAATGGGAAGACGATGAAATAGCTCACCGCCGCGCCGACATAAAACATCAGGCATCCGCCCGCCATGGCCCACGTGGTGTTGTGCCGCTCGTTGGTGTACAGGGCTGGCGACACAAATTTGAAAATGAGGTATATGGCAAACGGCAGGGCAAGCAGCATCCCGGCGTAGAACGACAGTTTGACGTGTGTCATAAACTGTCGGCTCAGCTCGGTGTTGATAAGCTCCACGTTGCCCGACGCGGCATTTCCGTTGCCCACGCCCGCCCATTGCGGCAGGCGGTCTATCAGGCGGTAGGTGATGAAATTGCCGTCCTTAGGGGCCAGAACCACAGCAAACAGAGTGTCCTTGAACACAAAGGCCACCACGGTGCACACCACCACCGCCACCACTATTTTTATCAGATAGCCGCGCAGGATGTCGAGATGCTCCCAAAAGCTGAACTCCTTGTTGTCAGGCGTTTGGCTGTTGCTCATTGTTTTTTGAAGCAGTATCGTGCTTTTCCTTGTCGGAACTTTCATCGATGCCGTTCATGCCATCCTTGAAATTTTTCACCCCTTGTCCCATGCTGCGCATCAGCTTGGGAATGCGGCTTGCGCCGAAAAGCAACAGCACCACCAGCGCTATTATCAGTATCTCCCAAAATCCTAAATTCATAAAACAGAAAGTCATAAAAATTGTTTATTTTCGTTTGCGACATACTTTTAACGGCGAAAAAGCGTTTTTATTGCGTTGCACATAGGCAAAAAACCTCAACGGTGCAACGTTTTTATTTGTTGATATAAAATATTGAAACATAATATGATGCGAAAGATACACAATGCTTGGATGGGGAAGAACGGTTACAATTGTTTTGGCTGTTGCCCCACCAATCCCGAGGGTTTGCGAATGGAGTTTTACGAGGATGGCGACGAGATAGTGTCGCAGTGGCAGCCCACCCACAACACTCAGGGGTGGATCAACGTTTTGCACGGGGGAATTCAGGCCACCCTTGCCGACGAGATTGCCTCGTGGGTGGTGTTCCGCAAGCTGCAGACCACCGGTGTTACCGCACGGTTGGATGTGCGTTACCGCAAGTCCATCGACATACGCGACGGCAAGCTAACCCTTCGCGCCAAGCTTGTGGGCCGGCGCCGCGCTTTGGCCGACATCGAGGTGAAGATTTTCGATGCTCATGGCGACCTCTGCACCGAGGTTACAGCTGTTTATTTCGCAGCCAACGAGCAGCAGGCCAAGGAGATGGGGTTTACGCCCTTTGAACTGGAGGAGGATGTGGAAATTCGGAATTAAGAGTTAGTAGTTGGGAGTTTGTAGTTGGGAGTTAAGAGTTGGGAGTTGGACGGTAGGAGTTAGGAGTTGGACGGTAGCCGGATGGTGCGAGGTGATGGATTTGAAAGGGTGGGGTGTTATTTTTGTCTGTTGGCCGACATAAGGCTTATGGGGTAAACTTTGTTTTTTGTGATGTGATTAATTGGCGCTCAAAGCAGATTATATGGTTTGGCTTTGGGTGATGTGCCATTGTTGTTGTTCTATATGCTTGTAACACAAAAAAAAAGCGGCATTTGGCGCCGCTTTTTCAATGATGAAAAAATAAAACTTTTATTACACGTTTAATTGTTTCGGTAAACGGGCAGTTTGTAGCCTAACGAGAATATGAAAGCTTGGTTGTTGCCGCTGAAGGCTTTGCGTTTGCCATCGAGGTCGGAGATGTCTATCTCGTCGTAAAGCACCATAAAGCCGTGGTCGTAGTAAACATCGAAGGTGAAATTGCGCCAGTGCAGTCCGATGCCCATTATGGCGTTCACGTCCAAGCGGTTTACCACATCGAAAGCTTTCGCTTCGTGGTCGTAGTTTTCCGAGGATTGTGCGTAGGTGGGAGCCACCTTGCGTTCGCGAGCGTCGCCCCACAGTCCCACGCTCACTGCCGGACCCACGTAGGCGTGCAGATAGAACGGGTCGTCGATGTAGGGGATTTTGGGCAACTCGAACTGGAAAGCGGCGAGTACAGGCACCTGAGCGTACCACATGTCGTAAAAGCCTTCGCGGATGGCGCCCATGGTGTATCCGGTGTAGGTCTGCGAACAATAGCCTCCGCGGCGCATCAGCGAAACACCGGTCTGCAAGTAGAAAGTGTTGCGCAGATAGCTCTCGCTCTGGCCGAAACCGTAGTTTATGTAGGCCGTAAAGTTGTAACCCACAATGCCGCGGCGCATCAGTATGTCGTCGCTGATGTTGGCAAAGCCCATGCCGGCGCGAAAACCAAAGTACGTCCATTGAGCACTGGCAAACATGGCGGTAAAGACGAACAATAATATAAAAACCTTTTTCTTCATTTGTATGGGTTTTGTTCTTTCCGAAAAAAATCGGGTGCAAATATACGAATTTTCAGACAATATTTTAATTTATTTTTTGTATTTTAATCACAACGCGATGTTATTTGATTGATGATTAGGATGTTATAGCTTGCGGAAAATAAAGTCGGTCATCAGGGTGTAAAGGTTTAGACGGGTGTAGCCGCCGTAGATGCTGTGGTTTTTGTTGGGGTAAATTCGCATTTCGAACTGTTTGTTGGCGTTTTCCAATGCCGAAATCATGTCGGCGGCGTTTTGGAAATGCACGTTGTCGTCGCCGGTGCCGTGCACTATCAGGTAGTTGCCTTTCAGCTGTTTTACGAAGTTGAGTGGCGAGTTTTGGTCGTAGCCTTCGGGGTTGTCCTGCGGACGTTGCAGAAAACGTTCGGTGTAGATGTTGTCGTAGTAGCGCCATGTGGTTACGGGAGCCACAGCTATGGCGGCCTTGAACACGTCGTTGCCTTTGAGTATGGCCAGCGATGACAGGTATCCGCCGAAGCTCCATCCGAAAATGCCTATGCGCTCTGCATTGACCCACGGTTTGGCGGCAAACCATTTGGCGGCGCCAATCACGTCGATGCACTCGTATTTGCCCAGCTGCTTGTATGTTACTTTCTTGAATTCGGCTCCGCGTCCGCCGGTGCCGCGTCCGTCAACGCACACCACAATGTATCCGTGCTGTGCCAGCATGCGGTGCCAGTAGTAGTCGCTGTAGCCGTAGCTGTTGGTAACCTGCTGGTGGCCGGGGCCGCCGTACACGTACATGAAAACGGGGTATTGCTTGCAGCTGTCGAAATCGGCGGGCTTTATTGTGTAGTAGTTCAGGGTGATGTTTTCGGCGGTGGTAAGTTGGCCGAACTCTTTGGTCTCGGCGCCGTATTCAGCCATACGTTGTTTAAGGGTGGCGTTGTCCTCGAGCATCACAATCTGTTTGCCTTTGTTGTCGTGGATGGTGAACTGCGGTGGTGTGTTGGCGTCGCTGAAATTGCTTATGTAGTATCTGCAACCGCTGCCGAAATTGATGCGGTAGGTGCCGGGCTTGTCGCTGAGCTTGGTCTTTTTCTTGCCAGTAAAGTCGATGACGTAAAGTTCCGTGTTGATGGCCGAACTTTCGTGCGAGGTGAAGTATATACGTTTGGCTTTTTCGTCGATGCCGCACACGGCAGCCACGTCGAAGTTCCCTTTGGTTATCTGGCGAACCTCTTTGCCGTCCATGCCATACATATATATATGGTTGTATCCGTCCTTTTCGCTGTTGATGATGAAGTTTTTCCCGTCCTTGAGGAAAATCCATGTTTCGGGCACTTCCACGTAGGTGTTGTTCTCTTCTGTGTAAAGTGGTGAAATGCTGCCTGTTGTGGCGTCGGCAAGCAGCAGCTCCATTTTGTTTTGCAGGCGGTTCATACGCATAAACGACAGGATGTTGGGGTTTTGTGTCCATTTTATGCGGGGAATGTATTGGTCGTTTTGGCTGCCCACGTCAAGTTTCAGCGTCTTGCCCGAGGACAGGTCGTAGATAAGCACGTCAACCACCGAGTTGTCCTCGCCGGCCTTGGGGTATTTGAAGGTGTAGTCCTCGGGGTAAAGCTCGCCCCACATCTGCATGTTGTATTGTTTCACGGCACTTTCGTCGAAACGGTAGAAGGCAATTTTTTTGCTGTCGGGCGACCAGTAGAAGCCTTTGGTGATGGAAAATTCCTCTTCGTAAACCCAGTCGGTGGTGCCGTTGATAATGGCGTTGAACTTTCCGTCGAAAGTTACCTGCGTTTCTTTCAAAGTTTCCAAATTGCAGATATACAGGTTGTTGTCGCGCACAAAGGCCGTTTTTTTGCCGTCGGGCGAAAACTGTGTCAAACGTTGTTTGCCGTTTTCGGACAGCTTTTTGCAGGTCTTGTTGTTGAGGTCGTACAGGTAGTAGTCCGACACGCCGGAGTGGCGGTACAGCGGTTCGAATCCCGACGAGAGTAGAAGTTGAGTCTCGTTGGCGTTGAGCTGATACGACTCCACGCGCGGAAACTTGGCGTCAATGTCGGAAAAAACGCACAGCGACTCCACTTTCTCGCCCGTTTTGTAAGAGTATTTGTCCACGCTGTTGCGTGTAAGCACACAGTAGTGCTCGCCGTCGGTCATGGAGTTTATCTCGCTTATGCCGCGCGCCGAAAAAGTGCCGCGCGCCCAAATGTCTTCCAAGGTGATTTGTTTCTGACCAAAGGCCGTCAAACAGCAGACGGTGGTCGTGGCTATTGCCAAAAAAGTTTTTCTCATATCCGTAAAGTGTTGTATGTCAGTAGATGTGTGTTCGTGGAACTCCGTTGGAACCTTTTGCAAAAATACGCAAAAAAAATAATTTTCCCAAACGATAATAATATTTGCAATAAAAATACTGCAAAGGGCGTTATCATTATTCATTTGTATAAAACTATAAACGTTGTAATAAAATGGAGAATAAGAAAAAATGGACATGGGTGATAGTCGCCGCAGTGGTGATTTTTATTGTTGCCTTTTCTGTAAATAAGTACAATAACATGGTAAGTATGGACGAATCCGTGCAAAACGCTTGGTCGCAGGTTGAAACGCAGTACCAGCGTCGTGCCGACCTTATACCGCAGTTGGTTAATGTGGTGAAAGGTGCTGCCGACTACGAGCGCAAGACTCTGGAAGCTGTTATCGAGGCTCGTAGCAAAGCTACTTCCGTACAGCTTTCCGCCGACGAACTCACAGAGGAGAATCTGGCAAAATTCCAAAAGGCACAGGACCAGCTCAGCTCGGCACTAAGCCACCTCATGGCTATCCACGAGGCCTATCCTGAGCTTAAAGCCAACGAGAATTTCCGCTACCTTCAGACCCAGCTCGAAAGCACCGAAAACCGCATCGCCGTTGCACGTAAAGATTTCAACGAGGCAGTGAAGGGCTACAACGCTTACATTCGCCGTTTCCCGGCCAATATTTTTGCCGACATGTTCGGTTTCGACAAAAAGTCATATTTCAAATCCGCCGAAGGCTCCGAAAAAGCTCCAGAAGTGGAATTTAATTTCGATTAGTTTGAAAATCAATGGGTTATTTCACCGAACAACGTAAACAACACATCGTTGACGCCATTCGTGCCGCCGAGCTCAACACATCGGGCGAGATACGTGTGCATGTGGACAGTTATTGTCGCGGCGAGGTGCAGCAACGCGCATTGGCAGTGTTCAAAAAACTGAAAATGGAGGCTACCCGTCAGCGCAACGGGGTGCTGGTGTACGTGGCCATGAAGTCGCACAAAACGGCAATAATAGGCGACGAGGGCGTGAATGCTGTTGTCCCCACCGATTTTTGGAGCGACATCGTGGCCGATATGGTGAAAATGTTTGCTCAAGGCCAGTACGAGGAGGGCATCTCCGATGCAGTAACAGCCGTGGGTCAAGTGCTGAAACAGCATTTCCCGTATCAAAACGACGACATCAACGAGCTGCCCGACGAAATAAGCTTCGGCAACGAGGAGGAGTGAGCAATGTGCGATGGACAATAGACAATGGACAATGGACAATGGACAATGGACAATGGACGATGGACATCTGATCACAGTTCACTGCTTAACCCCCTTAGTTTCTTAACTTCTTAACTATAGTCAATCAAAATGTCAAAAGAGGCACTTTTCAACCGAAACTACTGCCTGCTTTGTCTGGCAAACTTTTTGTTTTTCTTTTCGTTCTACCTTATTTTGCCAGTAATGCCGCTATACCTTAGCGAGGCATTTGTGACCGACAAAAGCATTATTGGAGCTGTGATAGCCTGCTATTCCATAGCCACGCTGGTGGTGCGTCCGTTTTCGGGTTACATGATGGACTCGTTCAACCGCAAGGCTGTGTATATACTTGCTTTTGTGCTGTTTACAGCTGTGTTTGGCGGCTATGTGTTGGCCGAAAGCCTTATGGCCATAGTGGTAGTGCGCGTGCTTTACGGACTCACCTTCGGCCTTACCTCCGTTTCGAGCAACACGTTGGTTATCGACCTTGTTCCGTCGTCGCGAAGAGGGGAGGGGATAGGCTTTTTCGGCATCTCGTCAAATATCGCCATGGCTCTTGGCCCAATGGCCGGACTTATGATGCACGGAAAGGTGGGCTACCAGTGGATTTTTGGCATCTGCTTGATTGTCAGCATGGTGGGGGTGGTCATAGCCACACGCATACGCACCCGTTACCGTCCGCCCCTCATCCGTCCCAAAGTGTCCATCGACCGTTTTGTACTGCTCAAAGGCATCCCGGGTGGCATAGCCTACATACTTGTGGCGTTCCCCTACGGACAGATATCGAACTATGTGGCAATGTACATCTCCGAAAACAGTCTGACCCTCAGCGGCGGCATGTTTTTTGTGCTCTACTCCGTTGGTCTGATATTGTCGCGGCTATACGCCGGACGTATGGTGGACCGTGGCAAAACGCCGCAAACCGTGGCACTTGGCATTGCCATACTTGTGGTTGGCATAGCCCTGCTTGCGCAAATTCCTTATTTCGCTGGCAGGGATGGCCATTTGGCCGACTACGTGCTTGTGGCTTCAGCCGTGCTTTGCGGTGCGGGATACGGCACCATTTTCACATCGTTCAACACCATGTTTATCGACCTTGCCCACCACAACCAGCGCGGTTCCGCCACAGCCACCTACCTCACGGCATGGGATATTGGGCTGGGTCTTGGCGTGTTTGCCGGCGGTGCCATAGCCGAGCATTTCTCGTTCAGCACCGGATATGTGGTGGCCGACGCAGTGCTTATGGCCGGACTGCTGTTCTTTGTGGCCGTTGTTGTGCCGCACTATAAGCGTAACAAGGTGGCTGAAGGCTGATGCCAAGACCGGCTTTTTTTCTCTCTCTATTACCTGCTACGGTGCATCGCTTTTGGCATCGCCGTCAATAGTGTCCAAAATAATTTTGGGAGATTTTTGTGAATAGACAGAGAATGTT
>CALGGY010000033.1 GCA_937915785.1 uncultured Bacteroidales bacterium | reverse complement strand
CTACACGTCGCTCTTCCGATCTGATCCCGGCCTTTGCCAGCGACGTGCCGACCTCCGCCAGCTTCTCGCGCGCCTTGAGCGTCTGCTGCCCCTCAAATATCCCGGTCAGCCCCGCGGTTTTATACGCCTGGTCGAACGCCTGCTCCTGCTCGCGGTACGCCTGCGCCTTTGCCGCGAGCGTTTCCGTGCCGCGATACTGGCCCAGCAGGTTTGCCGCCTTTAGCTCGTATTCGCTGTTCCACTGCTCCAGCTCCCGATTAAACTGATCTACGTTCCAATTGAACTGCGCCTCCCACTTTTTCAGCTCCATCAGGCGGGACAGATAGGCCTGCGTCAGCTGCAGCAGCGCATCCGCCTTCTGAAACTCGCCCTGCGCCCGAAGCTCCGCGATCTGGCGCGTTGTATCGGTAGAGAGCTTCGTCTGCGCCTGCGCGACGCTCAGCCTGTTCCGCGCCGCCGTGTTGGCGATGGAGTCATACTGCGCCGCGCCGATGCCGCCAAAATCGAGATAGTAACCGAACAGGAAGCCGCCCGCGAAATCGTGCACCACGCCGACTATCGCGGCATCGAAGCCGGCGAAACCCAGCTCCACCACATTGCCCAGGAGCACCAGCACACCATCCACGTGGCCCTTGTGGGCAACCCCAACTGCGGCAAAACCAGCATATTCAACATAGCCGCCCACGCCCACGAGCGCGTGGGCAACTACAGCGGCGTAACCGTGGACGAGAAAGTCGGCACTTTCGAGCACGGGGGCTACACCTTCCGCCTGGTCGACCTGCCCGGCACCTATTCCCTCAGCGCCTACTCGCCCGAGGAGCTCTACGTGCGCAGGCACATCATCGAGCAAAACCCCGACATCATACTCAACGTGGTCGACAGCAGCAACCTCGAGCGCAACCTCTACCTCACCACCCAGCTTATCGACATGGACATCACCATGGTCATGGCCCTGAACATGTACGACGAGCTGCAGCGCAGCGGCGACCGCCTCGACACCACGCAGCTCGGCACCCTGCTCGGAATGCCCGTAGTGCCCACCACGGGGCGGACGGGCGAGGGGATAGACCGCCTGTTCGACAAGATTATCGAGGTCTTCGAGGGGCGCGACACCCAGACGCGCCACATCCACGTCAACCACGGCGAAGAACTGGAACGCTGCATCAAGCAGCTGCGCACCGAGCTCTACCAGCACGGCTTCTCCGACAGCCTCAGCACGCGCTTCCTCAGCATCAAGCTGCTGGAGAACGACCGGCAGCTGGAGCAGTATGCCGCGGAGCACGACCCCGACGGCAGCGTCATGGCCATGCGCAACCGCATAGCCGACACCTACCGCAAGCAGAGCGGCCGCCGGCTGGTGGAAAGCGGCGAGGGCGACCAGCGCCACATCAAGGCCGAAGCCGAGAACCAGGACATCGAGTCGGCCATCACCGACGCCAAGTATGCCTTCGTGCGCGGCGCCCTGGCCGAATGCTACGAGAAGAACGAGCACAGCACTCTGCACGCCCTGACCGACAAAATCGACGCCGTGGCCACCCACCGCTGGCTCGGCTACCCCGTGTTCCTGATCATCATGTTCATCACCTTCTTCTGCACCTTTGCCGTGGGTCAGTACCCGATGGACTGGCTCGAGGCGCTGTTCGACTGGCTGGGCGGCTTGGTGGGCTCGGCCATGGGCGAGGGTCCCCTGCGGAGCCTGCTGGTCGACGGGGTGATTGCCGGAGTGGGGTCGGTGCTGGTGTTCCTGCCCAACATATTGATACTCTATCTCTTCATCTCGTTCATGGAAGACAGCGGCTACATGGCCCGCGCGGCCTTCATCATGGACAAGCTGATGCACCGCATGGGGCTGCACGGCAAGAGTTTCATACCCATGATTATGGGCTTCGGGTGCAACGTGCCGGCCATCATGGCCACACGCACCATCGAGGACCGCAAGAGCCGCCTGCTGACCATGCTGGTGATACCGATGATGAGCTGCTCGGCACGCATACCGGTGTATGTGATATTGGTGTCGGCCTTCTTCAGCAAGTGGGCGGCCTTTGTGCTGACGGGGCTCTACCTGCTGGGCATGGTGATGGCGGTGCTGATGGCCAAGCTGTTCAGCCGCTTCTTCGTCAAGGGAGAGAGCCTGCCGTTTGTCATGGAGCTGCCGCCCTACCGCATGCCGACGGCCAAAGCCGTGCTGCGCCACACCTGGGAGAAAGGCAAGGAATACCTGAAGAAGATGGGCACCATCATTCTGGGTGCAAGCATCATTGTGTGGGCGCTGAGCTACTATCCCACCGGCGACAACCGTCGCGAACAGGCCGAAAACTCATACATGGCCCGCATAGGCAAGACCATAGAACCGATTATGCGCCCCTGCGGGTTCGACTGGAGGCAGAGCGTGTCGCTGCTGGCAGGCGTGGGTGCCAAAGAGGTGGTGGCCAGCACAATGGCCGTGGTCTATGCCACCTCCGACGACGAGGCCGAACTGCTGGAAGCCGACTTCGAGAGCGAGGAGAACGAGAGCCGCATTGTAGAGCTCATCAGGGGGAACATGACGCCCCTGTCGGCAGCCTCTATGCTGCTGTTCATCCTGCTCTACATGCCGTGTGTGAGTACCGTTGTGGCCATCAAGAACGAGAGCGGAAAATGGAAGTGGGCACTCTTCACGGTGGCCTACACCATTGGGCTGGCCTGGGTGGTGAGCACGCTGGTGTTCCAGATAGGCAGCCTGCTGATATAGACACACCATGTGGCAGAAGATCATAGTGGCAGCCATTGTGGCCTCGACGCTCATTCTCGCGGTGAGGCGGGCGGTGCGAACGGCCAAAGGGCGCGGCAGCTGCAGTTGCGGCTGCCAAGGGTGCCCCCGCACGGGAAAAAAGGAATGCCACTGCGGGCATGTCAAGCTGCCCGAGGTGGATTCCGAGTGAACAGACGGCGGAACTCCCCGCAGGAAAGTGCAGCAGCAGGTGTGCACCCGCACAGGGTGGAGGGCGCTATTTCTCGCTGATTTCGATTTCGTCAATCAGCAGGTGCCGCGCAGGAGCCTCGCAGGGCGAAGACTGCGGGTTGCCGGTGTGGCGGGGCATGATGAAACGCAGGTTTACAAACTGCGACGCACGGGTAAACCACGGGGAATAGGAATAGCGCAGGCTGATGCTGTCGTCGCAGGGCGACGAGGGCGGATTCTGCACCTCGAGGCTGTGCCAACGGCTCCAGCGGCGGCCACGGGCGCTCCAACGCACCTGGACGGCGGCGGGGCCATAGATGCTGTCGGCGGGGCTGTGAAGAATGTCGGCAGACATCTCGCCGAGACGTACACGGCGGTTGAGCGCCAGGACGAGCTCGACAGTGTCGGCATGCCGCCAAGCCACCCATCCCCGGGCTGGGTTGTCGGGGTCGGCATAGAGACCGTCGGTAAGCATCCGGGGGAAGAAAGCGGCACTGTCGGGCAAGGGGCGGCACACCGCAGCCGCAATGGCGAGTTCGTCGGAGGCAGCGAAAGCATCCTCATCGTCCGAAGCCTCGTCGGAATCTTCGTCGCTGCCGGCCGCATCTGCAGGAGCCTGTGAGGGGTAGAGCCCTGCCAACTGTATCGAGACACCCGGGCAATCGGAGAGGAAAAAACTCTGCGAAGAGCGGGCATCGGAGAACAGCGGGAGCAGCAGGTCGGAGGTGGCATCGCAATGGAGGTAAGGGACAAAGGGGCGGCTGTTGCGGAGCGATGCCGAGGAGGGCAGACGGGAGGAGGCGGATGGGGGAAGGGTGATGTCGGTGTTGGCAGCCAAGGCCGCACCCGGGTAGACGACAGGGCGGGTGTTGTCCTTGCCCTTCAAAAATCGGTAGGCCTCTTCCATGCACCAGCCGTTAGCCTTTCCGCCACCAAGGCTCCAGGCAATGACGCTGGGGTGGTTGCGGTCGCGCTTGTAGAGGTTGAAGAGACGGTCGAGAATGGCGTTGAGCCAGTCGCGGTCGTGCACCACTGCAGGGAAAGAGTCGGTCTGGACATTGGCCTGATCGAACAAGAGGAGGCCGAGAGAGTCGCAAAGGTCGTACCATGCCTCGGCCGCCGGGAAAGGCAGGTGGAGGGCGTTGATACCCCGCTGGCGGAAACGCTGTATGCCGTCGGCCATGGAGGGTTCGTCGCCCCAAAGCAGTGTGTCGGCACCGGCCGGCGAAAGGCGTATGCCGGCAAGACGCAGCGGCTGCCCATTGAGCAGAAAGCGGCCATCGCGAAGAACCAGATGCCGGAAGCCGATATGCTTGACGATGCGTTCGGTTTCACGACCCTCGGTGTCGAAAAGACGGATGGTGAGCGGATAGAGAACGGGGGTGGTATCGGTCCAGGGGATGATGCCGGGCAAGGATGCCTGCAGAGCGAGAAACCAGTCGCGCGGCTCAAGGTTCTTCCGCAAATGTCGGCCGCAGATGTCTACCTCCACACGCCCTCCATGCACCTCGCGATTGAGGTCGACCATGAGGTCGAGAGTTCCTGTACGGTAATCGGTAGTATCGAGGCTGGACAGAATTTTGACATCAGAGATGTGCACCGGCGGGAGGGAGATGAGTTCGGGGGCAAGCGAGGCGATGGTGGCCACAAACGGGTGTTCGATGCGGCTTCCGTCGCACCGGGGCAACACACGGCAGGCCACACGGTTGGTACCGGATTGGAGATAACGGGTGATGTCCCACTCGGCAGGGGTCCGTGAATCCTGGGTATAACCGACCATACGGTCGTTGATATACAGGTAGAGCGCTGTTCCCGGGGAGGGAATCTTCAGGATGGTGCGCCGCCCCGACCACAACGCTGGCAGGCTGAACGTGCGCGAATAAACGAACTCGAGGTCGGAAGTGGCGTTGGATGGGCGAGTGCGCTTCCATTCGCCGCCGAGGCCGAGATTCCACGAGCCGATGGGGCAGACGCAGTCATGGGGCTGCACCTTATTGAGGCGATAGACAGCGGGGTCTTCCCAATAAGGCTGCGCCTGCGTACAGGTAAAGATGCCAAAGAGGAACAGTAGCGGGAGGAACAACGGGGAGCGGGACGTCATGGGTCAGAAGAGCGGAGTTGGAGAAGTCGGAGTTGGGCACCTCAAAAGACTATGGAAAGCAAACCCTACGGCCACCAAACGCACCACGGGGAAATGCAGGACAGAAAGCAAAGCAGGGGAATGGGTTGCAAATAATGCGGATAGTGGCTTTTGCAGCAGGGATTGTAGGTAGGATGCCATAATGCAAAGATACATATTTTTGGCTAAATGGGGAAATATTTGTAATTTTGCATCAATGACAGACGGATTAGTGATAAGGACTACAGGCAGTTGGTACCAGGTGATGACAACTGGGGGGACAGTGCTGGCGTGCCGACTGCGGGGCAACTACCGACTGCGGGGCAACAAACAAACCAATCCCGTAGCGGTGGGAGATCGGGTGATATTTGAACTGCTGGCCGACGGGACAGGGCTGATACACGAAGTAAAAGACCGCAGCAACTACATCGTGAGAAAGGCTACAAAACTGTCGAAACAGACACATGTGATTGCCGCCAACATCGACTTGCTCTGCATTGTGGCCACACTCGGGCTGCCACGCACATCGACAGGCTTCATCGACAGGCTTCTGGCTACAGCCGAAGCCTATCACATCCCTGCCTGTGTGATATTCAACAAGTCAGACCTGCTGAAAGACAACGGGCTACACAGCGCACAGGCCGAATTGTCGGCCATGTATGAGAGTATAGGTTACAAAACAGTTGAGGTGTCGGCACTAAAGGGATACGGCATAGCGGCGGTCATAGAGCTGATAAAAGGAAAAACCACTCTCTTTTGCGGACACTCGGGCGTAGGGAAATCTGCTCTACTGAATGCCATTGTCCCAGGGCTTCATCTGCGGGTAGGAGAAATATCGGAATGGAGTTTGAAGGGCAAGCACACCACTACCTTTGCCGAAATATTCCCGGTAAGTATCGGTGGGCATACCACCTATGTGATAGACACCCCCGGCATTAAAGAATTCGGGATGGTGGATTTCTCTGCCCAGGAACTTGGACACTTCTTCCCCGAAATACGCAAAGAACTTCCCTTCTGCCACTTTGCCAATTGCACCCACAGACATGAGCCTGACTGTGCCGTAAAGGCAGCCGTGGCTTTAGGCAAAATCAGCAGCGAACGCTACAACAATTACATTAAGATACTGGAGGGGATCGATACCGAGGAGTGACCCTGCTGCGATTCGAACGCAGGACCTACTGCTTAGAAGGCAGTTGCTCTATCCAGCTGAGCTACAAGACCTTGTGTTTTTTGAAAAACCTGTTATTTGAAGTCGGGATGGCAGGATTCGAACCTGCGACCTCCTGCTCCCAAAGCAGGCGCGATAACCGGACTACGCTACATCCCGTCCTATCCCAGAATTGTTTTTTGCGGAGAAGGGGGGATTCGAACCCCCGGTACCCTAATCGAGTACGACAGTTTAGCAAACTGTTGGTTTCAGCCACTCACCCACCTCTCCGTCTGTCAAACTATGTCAAATTTCTGTCAAATTTCGGTTTGCAAAAGTACTACTTTTTTCCGAAACCACCAAATTTTTTTTCTTTTTTATCCGCCCCTATTTCTTTAACGCCTGATTTGCAACACTTTGCATTTTGCGGGCAATTTCTTCCTGATCGCCCAAAAAAAAGTGTTTTTTCACCGAAAAATCGTCGTTCAACTCAAAAATGTAGGGTATTGCTGTAGGAATGTTGAATTCGATAATCTCGTCGTTGGTCATCTGCCGGAGCTCTTTCACAATGCCGCGCAGGCTGTTGCCGTGTGCCACTACCATGATTTCGTTGTGTGTTTCAAAGGCTTTCAGTATGGTGTCTTTGTAGTAGGGCATCAGTCGTGCTATGGTGTCTTTGAGCGATTCGGTAAGTGGTATCTCGCTGTCGCTAAGCTCGTTGTAGCGCGGGTCGCGGCGAGGGCTGCGCTCGTCGTCCATGACAAGGGCGGGTGGCTGCACGTCGTAGGAGCGGCGCCACAGTTTCACCTGTGCTTCGCCGTATTTGGCAGCAGTGTCAGCTTTATTGAGGCCCTGTATGGCACCGTAGCTCTTTTCGTTCAAGCGCCAGCTTTTCTCCACGGGCAGGTAGTCCATATCCAAGGCATCCAGCACATTGTTCAGGGTTTTTACTGCACGTTTGAGATAAGATGTAAAGCATATTTCGGGGCGATAACCCTCTTTTTTAAGCAGTTTGCCAGCTTCGAAGGCTTCGCGGCAACCGTTTTCGGTAAGGTCCACATCGGTCCAGCCGGTAAACAGGTTAAGCTTGTTCCATTCGCTTTCGCCGTGGCGGATAAGTATTAGTTTTTTCATTGTTGTGATATTTTATTTTTTAGTTTTAGCAGAGTTGGCTTCGGTTTGTTTTTTGTAAAACACCTTGTCGGAGAATTTGCCTGTCGCCGAAAGGATGATAAAGACAATTCCCGCAATCACGAAGGGTATGCTCAGTATCTGGCCCATGTTCAAGGCCATTTCCGCCTCGAAATCCACTTGGTCGTTTTTGATAAATTCTATCAGGAACCGTATGCCGAACAAAGCGGTGAGGAAAATGCCGAACGACAGTCCTGGACGTATTTTGCCGCTTTTGCGGACGTAGTATATCAGCAACGAAGCAAAGATGATGAGATACGACAGGGCTTCGTAGAGCTGGGTTGGGTGCTTGGGAACGGTTTCGTGGTTGCGTTCGTAAATAAAGCCCCACGGCAGCGAGGTTTCCACGCCATATATCTCGGAGTTCATCAGGTTGCCGCAGCGCACAAAGGCTCCCACAAGGGGTATCACTATCACAAGGCGGTCCAAAATCCAAATTGGATTCATCTTGGTATTGTGGCAATACCACCACATCCCAAGCAGTATGCCTATGGCTCCGCCGTGGCTCGCAAGTCCCTGATAGCCGGTAAATTCGCCCGTTTCGAGATTGAAAGGCAGCACTATTTCGAGCAGATGGTTTTTGTAATAGCCCCATTCGTAGAAAATGCAGTGCCCGAACCGCAGGCCCACCAGCAGTGCTATGAACATTGTTATGGTGAGCTTGTCAAGATATTTGGACTCCACTTCTTCGTGGCGGAACATCTTTAGCAGGATGAAATAGGCCAGGATAAAACCTACGGCAAAAAATAGAGAGTACCACCGCAGGCCGAATGAGCCTATGTGGAATATTACGGGGTCAGCCGCCCAATGTATCACCAAATCAGTCATATAGATGGCTATTTGCGTTTGTTGTTATTTGGCGTAGTTTATGGCGCGAGTTTCGCGTATAACGGTAACTTTTATCTGTCCGGGGTAGGTCATCTCGTTCTGAATCTGTCGCGAGAGGTCGAGCGAGAGCTGTGTGGCTTCGGCGTCGCTCACTTTGTCGGCGCCGACTATAACGCGCAGTTCGCGGCCTGCCTGAATGGCGTAGGTTTTCACCACTCCGGGGTAGGTCATGGCCATCTCTTCCAGTTTGTTCAGTCGGTTGATGTAGGCTTCCACCACCTCGCGTCGGGCGCCGGGACGGGCACCGGAAATGGCGTCGCATATCTGCACTATGGGTGCTATGAGGCTTGTCATCTCTATTTCGTCGTGGTGTGCTCCTATGGCGTTGCACACTTCGGGGCGTTCTTTGAATTTTTCGGCCAGTTTCATGCCCAGCAGAGCGTGGGGCAGGTCGGGTTCGTTTTCGGGCACTTTGCCGATGTCGTGGAGCAGTCCGGCACGTTTGGCCAGTTTGGGGTTCAAACCAAGCTCCGAGGCCATGGTTGCCGAAAGGTTGGCCACCTCGCGCGAGTGCTGCAGCAGGTTCTGACCGTACGACGAACGGTATTTCATACGTCCCACCATACGCATCAGCTCGTGGTTCATGTTCACAATGCCGAGGTCTATGCATGTGCGTTTGCCGGTTTCTATTATCTCCTGTTCTATCTGTTTACGGGTTTTCGACACCACCTCTTCAATACGTGCGGGGTGTATGCGTCCGTCGGTAACAAGCTTGTGCAGCGACAGGCGTGCTATCTCGCGGCGTATGGGGTCGAAACCGGAGAGTATGATGGCGTCGGGCGAGTCGTCGATGATTATTTCAACGCCTGTAAGCGATTCCAAGGCACGTATGTTGCGGCCTTCGCGACCGATGATACGGCCTTTCACCTCCTCGTTTTCGAGGTTGAACACCGACACAGTGTTTTCTATTGCCGTTTCGGTGGCGGTGCGCTGTATGGACTGCACGATGATTTTTTTGGCCTGCTCGTTGGCGGTTATCTTGGCCTCTTCTACAATGTCCATAATATAGCCCGATGCCTCGCTCTTGGCCTCTTCCTTAATCATCTCCATAAGGTTTTCCTTGGCCTCGTCGGCGGTCATGGAGGCTATGTGTTCCAGCTTTTTCACGCTGTCCTTGTATATTTTGTCCACCTCGGCCTGACGTTTGTTGAGCACCTCGATGCGCTGGTTCAGGTTCTCGCTCACGCCCTTGAGTTCGACGCTTTTCTTCTGCAGTTCTTCAACTTTCTGTGCCAGAGCCTGTTCGCGCTGTTTCACCTTATTTTCGTTGGCGGCTATCTTGGCATTGCGTTCCGACACTTGTTTGTCGTATTCGCTTTTCATCTGCAGGTATTTTTCCTTGGCTTGCAGAATTTTGTCTTTTTTTATCACTTCGGCCTTGGCTTCGGCATCTACAAGAATTTGTTTGCTTTTGGCGAGCAGTTTGTCGCTCAGCACTTTGCGAGTGAGGAACAAACCTATCGCTCCACCAACAAGCAGAGCTACAACCGCAATAATAATAACTAATGGTACTGACATGTTTTTTATTTGTTTTGCAGGAAACAGGTGCTGTAGGCTTGCAGGTGCAACGGCGATGTGAAAAAAAAACTGCACCGGGTTTCGCAAGAGTTTTGGTAAACTCTAAAAAGTAGGATTTGAGTGCCGGGGGCTTCTGTTATGACCGTTTTTCGGTGTTTTGCAAGAATAGCGGGTTTGCTATAAACCAGATTCTCAAAACCTTTGCAGAAAAACAACATCCACTCCCATGAGCTTACTCGGTTTGTAAAAATAAATTGATGAGTTTACAAACTGGGTCCACCCGGTACAGTACTCCTCATCGTTATAAATTGTCTTAGGTATGTCTTTTATATTGTTTTATCGCTCTTGATCCAATACGTTTTCTATCTCTTGCAGTTTGGTCATCAGTTTTAAGTTCACGTACTGTTCGTTTTCTTCGAGTTGCACTATTTTTGTTGACATTTCCACGCTCATCATTGCCAAAATATCCTGCATATCTTTGTATGCGAACTGTTTTTTGTATTCTTCGGCACGTTTGTTGATTATCTGAACGGCTTTTCGTATTGTTTCCTCCTCGCTGGGGCTCACCCTCAGTTTGTATGGCCGGTCAAGCACAACTACCGTTATCGGGAAGGTCTCCTTCATGCTTTTTCTCGACTTTTGTCAATAACTCAATACTTTTGTCTATTTCCCTTATCAGACGATTTATTTTGATTTTTATTTCCGTTGTATCACCTTTGTCGCTTATTGTGTTTCCTAAATTAAGTATTTTGTTTTTTTCTCCTAATTGTTTAATTATTAAATTGTTATTATATATTTGAGTTTCAAGTTCCCTGTTCCGCTGCTCGCTTTCCGAAAGTTTTTTTTCAAGTTCTTTTTTCGACTCTATCAGCTGCCTGATTTTGTAGTCAATACCTGATATTTTAGTTTCGAAATCGAGCATCGTTTTTCTTACACGGAACTTTAAAAACGTTTGCAAAAATACACTTTTTTTTACTTTTATGCAAAAATATTTTTTGTTTTTATCAACGTTGCCATGTTACAAGCATATACAATACTGATGTTCAAACAGTTATGCAACGCGGTTTATTTCATATCCAGATGGTGCCCCATACGCACCTGTTTGGTGCGGAGATATTTTTCGTTGTATTTGTTCGGTGTGATGATAATTGGCAGCGTTTCAATAATTTGCAGGCCGTAGCCCTCCAGTCCGTTGCGTTTCACGGGATTGTTGGTCATGAGACGCATTTTTGTAACGTTCTGGTCGCGCAGTATCTGCGCGCCGATGCCGTAGTCGCGCTCGTCGGCTTTAAACCCGAGTTGCAGGTTGGCATCCACTGTGTCGAGTCCCTGTTCCTGTAGGTGGTAGGCGCGCAGTTTGTTTATCAGTCCTATGCCACGTCCTTCCTGGCTCATGTACACCACCATGCCTTTGCCCACTTTCTCTATCTGCTGCATGGCGTAATGCAGCTGGGCTCCGCAGTCGCATTTGCACGAGCCAAAAATGTCGCCCGTGGCGCACGACGAGTGCACACGCACAAGCACAGGTTCGTCCTTTTCCCATGTGCCTTTTTTCAGCACAAGGTGTGTGGCGTTGTTGTTGAGCTGGGTGTAGGCAATAAGCTGAAAATCGCCCCATTCGGTGGGCAGGAACACTTCCTCCTCTTTGCGGATGAGCGTTTCGTTGGCTATGCGGTAGGCGATAAGGTCTTTTATTGCTATTATCTTGAGGTCGAAGCGTTTGGCCACTTCCATAAGCTGTGGCAAGCGTGCCATAGTGCCGTCGTCGTTGATGATTTCGATGAGTGCTCCGCAGGGGGTTAGTCCGGCCAGTCGTGCGAGGTCCACAGCGGCTTCGGTGTGTCCGGCGCGTACCAGCACACCGCCGTTGCGTGCGCGCAGGGGGTTGATATGTCCGGGGCGGCCAAGGTCGGAGACTTTGGTGGCGGGGTCGGCCAGGGCGCGGATGGTCATGGCGCGGTCGTGCATGGAAACGCCGGTGGTGCAGCCGTTGCCAAGCAGGTCAACAGTGATGGTGAAGGGGGTGCCAAGCAACGAGGTGTTGTTGCTCACCTGCATGTCGAGGTCGAGCTCGCGGCAACGCTGCTCGGTGATGGGGGCGCATAGCACGCCACGACCGTTTTTGAGCATGAAATTCACCTTTTCGGATGTTATTTTTTCGGCAGCGATGATGAAATCACCTTCGTTTTCGCGGTCCTCGTCGTCGACAACTATTACAAATTTGCCGGCCTTTATGTCCTCAAGTGCTTCGGCTATGGTGTTTAATTTAGTTTCCATCAGTCAGTCAGTATGTTAGAAATAATATATATAATTTATTGGTTGTGCAAAGGTACGATTTTTTTGCGAACTGTGCCCCGCGAGCGGTGAAAAAGTACGAAACAGCTGTTTTTCAACCACTTTGCAGGAGCATAAAAAGGCGGCCTTTTGAGCTGCCTAAAACTATTTTTGAGGTTTTCCACAGTTGGATTTCTTTCGCTCTAATAAAACACAGGCCTGAATTATATCAAAAAGTCCCAATGTCGCGTCCTTTTAGGACGCTGCGTGGTATGGCTATCCCTTACCCCACACTGCGAAACCTATCGGTTTCTTGTGTGGAGTTATTGAGATTATGTGTCTCCTACACATTTTGGACAATGTAGTCAGTAATCATTTTGTTTTTTTAGAAGCTGTTCTTCTTTTTCGTATTCTCCTTGCGTTGTTATAGTGAGTGTCGTAAGCATCACTTAAAAAATAAAAAACGTTTTGCTTGTTCATTGGTCAAATATCCCTGTCTATTGACGACATTTGTAACTTCCTCGCCGTCGTTTAACTGAAGACCGCCACAAATTGTTTTTGGGCCACCTTCATACAAATCGTAGGGATACCATACAGTGCCGGTGGTACTATTAACACGCAGACCTTTATTGAGAGCATTTTCTCTTGCATGAATATCTCGAAGAAAATTTCTTTTTACTTCTTTTTTCCGCACTTCTCTTTTTATCAAAATCTCTCTTTGTGTTTCGTCTGCTATCGGAGCATAATGCAAATAAGATGTCTGTGGTTGCATTCCTGTAGGCAAACATGAAAACCGGTTTGGAACGGGTGCGACTTTTGGTTGGATTTCTCACGATTGTACCACTTCCTTGCCACTTAAATCTGGTGTGGAGTGAAATTCCTTGCAAATACGGCATTTTCCTGCAATATGTTGTCGAAACTCTTGCCACTGTCAATGCAATTCGATAGGGTTTTGGTCAAGGCGTTGCCTCCGTTTTGGTACTTGTATCCACGACCAGAAGCGTACATATCGGTAAGTATTTGACGTCTCGAAAAGCCATTTCTATATCCTGCGTTGGCAAGCAGTGCAAGTTGGCGCATGTTTTTCCATGCGGCTTTCTCCTCAATTTTGCGGCGGAGGAACTCATAAATATTCAAAAAAAACACACATGTTTATCATAACACCTTATTTTTTTGCAAAACTAAGTTTTATTCGCCACATTTCCATGCAAATAAGCTAAATGCTAATGCGTAATTAGCTTGTTGCTAATGCTTTATCTAAACAGCATTTTTGTATATGCCTGAGATACAGCTCATTTAGAAAAACAACCTTTTGCTGTATATTGCAAATCCGCAACAACAGGTATTCAATGCACTACGCTAATTGTGAACAAAAAACATCTTTTCACCTCAAAAAATGAAAAAAAATCGTATATTTGCCAAAATGCAGTTTATACGATGAACGCAAGTAAAATTTTTAATGTTAGGCATTTAGACGACATAAACACGTTTCACCCTGGTGAAAATTTGAGATATTTGTTTTGCGACTGAAATTGCTTTCAGTCGTTTTTTTTGTAACCGAACCAATAGTAAACGATAAAAAAAAGACATACGCCATGAGTAATTTAAAAGGAAGAAACCTGATATCCATCACCGACTTCAGCAAGGAGGAATACATACAGGTGCTGGATATTGCCGAGGAGTTCGAGAAGAACCCCAAACAACCCATTTTGAGCGACAAGGTGGTGGCAACGCTTTTCTTTGAGCCGAGCACCCGCACCCGTCTCAGTTTCGAGAGCGCCGCCAACCAGCTGGGCGCTCGCATCATCGGTTTCAGCGACCCCGGCGGCACCAGCGTGCAGAAAGGCGAGTCGCTGCACGACACCATAGTGATGGTAAGCAGCTACAGCGACCTGATAGTGATGCGCAACCCCAAGGAAGGCAGCTCGCGCTACGCCAGCGAAGTGGCCTCGGTGCCCGTTATCAACGCCGGCGACGGCGCCAACCAGCACCCCACACAGTGCATGCTCGACCTCTACTCCATACGCAAAACCCAAGGCACACTCGAAAACCTGAACATCGCCATGGTGGGCGACCTCAAATACGGACGCACGGTACACTCGCTGGTGCAGGCCATGTGCAATTTCAACGCCACTTTCCACCTCGTCTCACCAGTGGAACTGAAACTGCCCAGCTCGGTGAAAATGTCGGTGAAAAACGCCAACCTCAAATACTACCAGTACACCGACTTGGCCGAGGTGATACCCTTTGCCGACATCATATACATGACCCGCGTGCAGCGCGAACGTTTCCCCGACCCGCTGGAATACGAGCGCGTAAAGGATTCGTGCATCCTGACAGCCAAAATGCTGCAGGGCTGCAAACCCAACATGCGCGTGCTGCACCCGCTGCCCCGCGTGAACGAAATTGCCACCGACGTGGACAAAACGCCTTACGCCTACTATTTCCAGCAGGCACAAAACGGCGTGTACGTGCGTCAGGCACTGATGGCCGCTATACTGGGTGTTAGATAATCATTTTTTTTACGTAAAAAAAGACATTCTGTTATGGAAAACAAGAAAGAAATGGTGGTTTCCGCCATCGAAAACGGAACAGTGATAGACCATATCCCCACCAACGTGGTGTACAAAGTGATAAGCCTGCTCGATTTGGAAAACTACGCCGACGAGGTGCTCATTGGCAACAATCTGCAAAGCCAGAAACTGGGACACAAAGGCATCGTCAAGATAAAGAACAAATTTTTCGAACGCGACGAGATAAACAAAATAGCCCTTGTGGCACCCACCGCAACACTGATAGTTATACGCAACTACGAAGTGGTGGAAAAATTTACCGCCGAAGTCCCCGACATGGTCGAAGGCATCATCAAATGCATGAACCCCAAATGCATAACCAACGCCGAAACCATCCGCACCAAATTCCGCATTCTGGACCGCTCGAACCTTAAAATGCAGTGCCACTACTGCGAGAAATTCGTAACCAAAGAGACGATGAATTTCATATAAGACTATAAAAAAATCTCCGAACTCACTTACAATCAACCATTATAGTGGGGCTACGCCTTGCAGAGCCCCACTTTTTTGTCAAAAAGTAGCGCGCAATGCTTTTCAATTCGCTGCAATTCCTGCTGTTCTTCCCAATGGTGTGCATAATATACTATGCCATAGGGGGCACACGTTGGCGCAACGCCTTCCTGCTGGTTGCCAGCTACTTTTTTTACATGAGTTGGAAACCGGTGTATGCGCTGCTCATCCTCGCCTCCACCATTGTAACCTACCTCGGCGGGCTTTCGCTCGACAAGTGCGGCAACCAAAAGCGCAAAAAGCTACTCCTTGCCACAAGCATTGTCATAAACATAGGACTGCTTGTGGTTTTCAAATACCACGGCATGATAAACGATACCGTGTCGGCTTTTCTTGGTGCCGCCGGTCTGCACTGGCAACTTCCCAATCTCGACCTACTTCTGCCGGTTGGCATATCGTTCTACACTTTCCAAGCCGTGGGCTACACCGTGGATGTGTATCGCGGAACCGTCAAAGCCGAACGCAACTTCGTCTCCTACGCTGTTTTTGTATCCTTCTTTCCCCAGCTTGTGGCAGGGCCTATCGAAAGGGCTTCCAACCTGCTGCCACAGTTCAAGGAAAAACACATTTTCAGATACCACGACACCACAGAGGGCTTGAGGCAAATGCTGTGGGGCTATTTCATGAAATTGTGCGTTGCCGATGTGCTGGCGGAGTATGTGAACGCAGTTTACAACAACCCCACACAACACAACGGCACCAGCATGCTCATAGCCACGGTGCTCTTCGCTTTCCAAATTTACTGCGATTTCGGCGGATACTCCAACATCGCCATAGGTGCGGCCCGCATCATGGGATTCCGGCTGATGGACAACTTCCGCACACCTTACCTGTCCACCAATATCGGTGAGTTTTGGAAACGATGGCACATCTCGCTCTCCTCGTGGTTCAAAGATTATGTTTACATACCTCTTGGCGGCAGCCGCACGGGCAAGTGGCGGCACGTGGGCAATCTTATGGTTACCTTTCTGGTCAGCGGCCTGTGGCATGGCGCCAACTGGACTTTCCTCGTATGGGGATTTCTGCATGGCATCTACCAAGTGGCGGCCGTGATATGGCGCAGGCTGTCAATCAAACACAGCGGCAAACGGCTTATAAACAGGCTCATAGGCATCGTTGTCTGTTTTTTGATGGTGGATTTCGCATGGATTTTCTTCAGAGCCAACACCCTGAACGACGCTTTCTGCATTGTTGCCAAAATATTCACCGCATTGGACAAACCGTATATCAACATATCATCGCTATCGGTAGGCTGCGCAAGCCTGTGCCTGCTGATGGCAAAAGATCTTTCGGACACCTTCGGCTGGAAAATCCACGCACTGCATTCGTCCAACATCGGCGTACGATATGTTTCTTTCATATTGCTGGTATGCTACATCCTGCTTTTCGGCTCGCTGAACGGTGGCCAATTCATATATTTCCAGTTTTAGTATGCTAAAAATGAATACTGAGATACGACGTCTTTTTAAAACCGGCACAATAGTTGTTGCAACGCTTTTGGCAATAGACATTGGCCTTGGATGCCTTTTCGACAGCGGTTTTATGCAACTGCCCATCAGGGAGAAACTTCCTTCGGCAATAAGCCACAGCTACCGCGACACACCCGACGTGGCGTTGTTCGGCTCCTCGCGGTGCCACCATCATTTTGTTACTCGCCAGCTGGCCGACAGTATCGCCATGTGTTGGGGAGAGCCCGTGTCGGCCTACAACTACGGTCTCGACGCCATTGTGGTAAACGAACACCTATGCGCCATCGAGTCGATGCTACACCGCCACACACCAAAGCTGATTGTGCTCGAAGTGGGGAGCCACGAGTTTGGAAAAGATTACACCCGATGCGTGGAAAATGCGTCGCCCCTGTATCGCCATGACACTGTGGTGCGAAGATATATAAACAATGCCTATGCTGCCAACCGGTTCCTTATGCTGTCATCGATGTACCGCTACCGCAACGCCATGCCTTTGCGTATGGCCGAAACCTTTGTAGCCTCGCCCGACAGCAACCTTGGATATTGCCCTTTGTACCAACAAATGGACACGTCTGCCGTATATACATTTGGCGACAGGGCCGAGGATTTTTTGCCTGACAGTGCCGTGGTGGAAAATTTCCGCAGGGTGGCACGCATATGCAACGAAAGAGGAGTAACATTTATTGCTGTGCAGACGCCCCGCTACCGAGCACCCTATTTTCCCGATTTCATCAACAGGCTCAGCTCCAGTTGCGGTGTACCGTTCATAGATTTCCGCACCACGGAATTTTTCAACAGCCACAGCGAACTTTTCTACGACCCAGCCCACCTTAACCACCAAGGGGCGACCCTTTTTACAGCCATGTTTTTCGAAAAACTGAAACCTTACCTGAACGACGTAACCGCGAGGTAACCGTTTTGATTATACATTTGGCATAGCTTAGGATGAAAAAAGGCAAGTCCTTTTCAAGACTTGCCTCATCATTATGAAAAAACAAATATTATATTACTGTCGTTCCAATTTTTTCTCCAGTTCGGCAATGCGTTGCGCCATCTCTTCGAGTTTGCGCTGATACACATAAATTTTCTTCTGTTTTTCGGCAGGCAGTGCCGGCGAGCCGAGTATGATATTGTCGGATTTCACGCTCTTGGTCACACCCGACTGTGCGGCGATGGTAACACGGTCGCCAACCTCTATATGTCCTACCACGCCCACCTGTCCGGCAAAAATGCAGTTGCTGCCCACTTTCGACGAGCCTGCCACCCCGCTCTGCGAGGCCATGGCGGTGTTCTGACCCACCACCACATTGTGGGCTATCTGGCACAAGTTGTCTATTTTCACACCTTTGTGGATAATGGTGGCACCCATGGTGGCACGGTCGATACAGGTGTTGGCACCTATCTCCACATTGTCCTCGATAATAACGTTGCCTATCTGGGCTATTTTCTCGAAACTGCCGTCGGGCTGTGGGGCAAAACCAAAACCGTCGGCTCCCACCACGGCACCGGAATGCAGTATGCAGCTGTTTCCAATAATGTTGTTGGCATAAATTTTAACCCCTGCAAAAAGTGTGGTCTTGCTGCCTATCTGGGTGTTGTCGCCAACGTAGGTCTGCGGATAAATCTTGGCGTTGTCGCCAATAACTGCATGTTCTCCGATGTATGCAAACTCGCCGATGTAGCAGTTGTTCCCAACAGTGGCCGTGGGGTGAATGAAAGCCTTGTCGGAAATGCCCACCTTGTTCAGCTGCATCTCGTTGTACATGCTCAGCAGCTGCGCAAACGCCGTGTAGGCGTTTTCCACACGTATAAGGGTGGTGCCAACGGGATGCTCGGGCACAAAATCGTTGTTCACTATCACCGCTGTGGCCTTGGTGTCGTATATGTGGTGGGTGTATTTGGGATTTGCCAAAAAAGAAAGTCCCCCTTCGGCGCCTTCTTCAATTTTGCACAGTTTGTAAACTTCGGCTTGGGGGTTGCCCTCCACTGTTCCGCTCAGCATCTGGGCTATTTTTTGCGCTTCAAATTTCATTATACGATGGTTTTCAGTTGGTTGCACAAACATAGCGTGTGCAAATTGTTTTGCAAATATACTTAATATTTATTGAACCACCAAATATGGCTTTATTTTTTCGAAAGTTTCGGGGTAGATAAGGTTGGCTTTGAGCAGGTCGTTCACTGTGGCGAAGCGTCCTGCCGAGTTGCGGTAGTTCACAATGGCTTTGGCCTGATAGTAGTCGAGGTAGGGATGGCGTTTCAGCTGGTCGATGGTGGCGGTGTTGAGGTTTATCTTTCGCACCTCGTCGCCGTCGATGACGATGTTGGGAGCCACTTTTTCGTACAGTTCTTGGGTAAATCCGTAAACCTCCATCAGCTGCTCCGGCTTGCAGAACCCGCCCAGCCGCTCACGATATTTGATGATGCGTTTGGCGTAGCCGCTGCCTATGCCGCGCAGTTCCTTGAGGTCGGCGGTGTCGGCGGTGTTGAGCTCTATTTTTTTTGCCACAACAGGTTGCGACGGTCTTTCGTAGGTGCGTTGGCCATTGGCGGTCCTTTCGGGAATGTGTTCGATAACAATGTAAGGTTCGAGCAGTTGATAATCTTCTTCGTCCACAAAGAACAGTTTTTTCAGGTCCTCTTTTTTGCGGAACACACCGCCTTTGGCACGATATTTGTCCACCGCCTGGGCCTGCTTTTGGCTGTAGCCGAGTTTTTCCCAGCCTTCGACGGCAAGGGTGTTCGGGTCGAAGGTGAAAGGATTGAGCTTTCGGCCAAACGAACGGTTGCTGTTGTTTTGGCTGAAATAACGGAAATCGTTGGAATCCAAGTTGTTCAGTATGCTGTCCTTGTAGTGGCTTATCTGCTGTTCGTAGCCTGAGAAATCGAACGACTCGCTTTGCCGGCGTACAACGGCGTTTTTCACAACCAAGAAAGCTATAATCAGAACAAGTGCTGCAAGAAGGATGAAAAAGCCGCGTTTTTCGGACTGTGAGAATGGCATAAAAGGCTTGTCGGTGCTCATGTAGGCGGATTGTTGTTATTCGGTAGCGGTGGTGTCGGTGTTTTCATCGTCAATCCACTCTATGGTGCCGCGCTGGCGAAGTATTCGTGGGTTTTCCAATTTTTCGTCGCTCACAAAGCCGTCGCCGTAGGTTATGCGCTGCCCGTTTTTCGACATCAGGGGGTTGTTGGAGAAAATGCGCCGTTCGTTGCGGTCCCACACAATGGTTTCCATGTAGGTGGTGTCGCCCGTCTGGTAGTCTATTATCACCACGTTGTTCCGGGCCTGCATTATTTTTTTCTTCTCCCAGTCGATGGCATATTTGGCCGAGAGCGACGATTTCACCTTTTTGTCGGCATCGTAGAAATACAGCTGCACGCCTTTGGGGTATTCGGTGCGTGCGTTTTCGCCGTCGTATTTGTTTATCTCGGGTGCTTTGAGGCGCACCTGCACGTTACCGTCCTTGCTGCGCAACAATTCGGCGTTGGAGAGAGTTTGCAACGGCATTTCCTTTTTTTCGAAAAAACGAATAGTTTCCATGTCGTTGCTACACGAGGTGGCAAATGCTAAAAGCGACGCAACCCCTGCAAAATGTAGGAGTTGTGCCGTTTTTTTTATGTCTTTTATTGTTGCCAACTATTGCTATCGTGTTCTAACGGTTGTTGTTTCGCCTATCCAGCCGCCAACGTAGAACGACTGTCCGTCGATGATGTTTTCCATAAAGGCGTCGGCTTTTTTGGGGAAGTGGGCCGAATAAGTGCCTATGAACTTGTTGGCGCGTTCCTGAATTTCGGGGTCGTTGTCGATGCTGCGTGCTTTCACAGCTTTATCCACGGCAGCCCAGTAGGCCACACGTTTCAGCACTGGGGTGTCGCCGCAGCAGGAGCCTGCCGTCTGTGCGTAAAGGGCTGCAATAATCAGGTAAGGCTCGCCGGAAGAGGGGTCGAGGCTTGCGGCCTTGTATGCGGCACTGCGCGATGCGCCATAGCTGTGGGCAGCAGAGTAGGCGTTGGCCAGACGGATGTAGGCTTTGTATTTTGCAGCGTTGTCGGTGAGTCCTTCAGCGGCCTCTTGGAAATACTTGGCGGCTTCGGAGTATTGTTTTTTGGCATAGCACAGGTTGCCCATCAGGTAGGCTGTTTCGAGGCTTGGCGATAGTTTGTGCAGCTGCTGGGTGGCGTCGAAAAAGAGTTTGGAGTCCATGCATTTTTTCGATTCCAGCAGGTTGCAAATTTTGCGCAGCAGGTTGGTGTCGTCGGGGGTTGCCTCAAATTTCTTGGTGAAAATTTCTTCCAGTTTCTCGCAAGTAGCGTAGGGAGCGAAAAGCGCTTCCACGTTGGCAATGCAGGGCTTGATTTTTTCAGCGTCGTCGGGATTGTCGGCCAGCTGTTTTTCGAGCAGTGTCGAAGCTGTGTTGTAGTTGTCCACAATCAGGTCCACATCGGCTTTTTGGGCCACGGTAACATAAGTTACTGTAGCTTCGAAATATTTGAGTATGTGGTTGGGCGACAGACCCTCCTGCCCCACTGCCACGGCTTCGGCATAGAGCGGATAGTAGGTCTCAACGGCCTTTTTGCCCTTGAAAGTTTCAATGTCGGAAGCTTTACGGGCTTTGTTTGTTCCTTCGTCGCCAAAATATTTGATACGCAGGTCGTAAAGTCCGAACAGCTCTTCCATCAGCGAGTCGCGGTGCTGTGGTGTCTGGTCGGGTTTTATGATGAGGTTTTTCAGCATTGTGGCTCCACGGATATAGGCGTTTTCGCTGCTTCGCGGACAGGTTTGGATAACCTCTTTCCACGGCTGGTAGGCGTTTTGGTAATCTTTCTCCTTATAGAAATCGCCATAGATAGAAAGGTTTTGTATGCACTTCATGCTATCTTCTGGGGTGTTGCCGTATTTCTGAGCGCTGGTGTTGATGGGTATCAGCGCTGCTACAAGTGCCAGTCCTATGAATGATAACTTTTTCATTTTTACTTACTATTTTGATGTTATTTTATTTTTTTAGTAACTTGTTTTTATTCATACTTACGTTTTTTGAACCACGTATCGCTGGTAGAGAGCGACAGTCCTAACTGCAGATACTGTTTGCGCACTTGGTCGGTGGTGCCGTAGCTGCCGTACTGTATGCTGAAATGCACAAACGATTTCATTTTCCTAACGGGGAACGACACTCCGGCGTGGATGCCGAAATCGTTGAGGCGGTTGCCGAGTATCACGGCCTTGCCGCTTTCGTAGTGCAGTCCGGCACGATACGACATGCGCTGGTAGTATTTGCTTCCGCTGCGGTCGCTCTTGCGTTCGAGGCCGAGGGCCATGCGGCAGTTGTTTTCGTATTCAATGCCGTTCCAGTCGCCGAAAATGTTTTTTGTGGTGTTTTCGGTGTATTTGGCTCCGCTCCACTGCGAGTAGGCGAGGTCCAGTCCCACCATCCATTTGTCGGCCTTGTTGAAAGCCACGCCAAGTCCCACTACCGAGGGCAGTTCGAGAGTGCTCTCGTAGCTTTCGGTGGGGAACACCGTGTCGGCCACGTATTCGGTAACGCCTTTGGTGGAGAAAGTGTATATGGTGGCTTTGTCGTCCACATTGAGTTTCAGCGGCAACGAGTAGGTAAGTCCGAAACTCAGGCTGTTGCCGCTGGCAAGGGGCAGCAGATACTGTATGCCCATATCGAACGAAAAGTTGCGCACCACAGTTTCTTTCTGCTTGCGCGAACTCATGGCGTAGGTGGAGTCGAAACTGTAGGTGATGGCCCGGTTGATGTTCCCGAACAGGAAATTGGCGTTGAAACCGGCGGACAATGTGGGAGTTATATTAAAAGCGTGTCCCCAAAATATTTTGTTGATGCCACCGTTGCCGTCGAACACCGTGGTGGTGTTGCCAAGGGTGCTGTCGGGGGCCACAATGGTGGTTTTGTAGTTGAGGTCAGACCACGGCAGAACGCCTATTGTGGTTTTCCACCAGCGGGTGATAGGAAATCCTATGACCAAGTGCGACAGGTTGCCGTTGGCATCGCGGTAGGTCTGGTGGTTATCCGAAAGAAACTGAAAATCAAATACCAAGCCAAAATCGAACACAAACGATTGGGTGTCGATAGCGGAGTACGACGCCGGGTTGTTGCTGTTTATCATAAAGTTGTTTCGCACAGTGTACGAAAGTCCGCCCATGGCATTGGTAAATGGGCTGGTGTATGGCGTTTTAATCTCGCCAATGCCAAACTGCGAGTAGGGCGAGTTGAGGCCGTTTTGAGCTTTTACACCAAGGCAAAAAGCCATCGCCATTGCCATGAACAACGTGCTATATGCTTTGTTTTTCATTGTATTCCAATATTTTGTTTAATCCCACCAAGGTCAGGTCTTTGACAAAGATCGGGTCTATATTATCATTTTTCAGTTTTTGCCCAAACAATTGGCCGTCGCCGCCGGTAATCACCACTTTCAGGCCATTGTGCTTAGCGCTGAGCGAGTGACAGAAGCCGGAAAGCTCCATCGCGGTGGCGTCGAAAACACCGGTAACAATCGACTTGGCAGTGCTTCCGATGTCGGTGCCGGCTTGTGTGCTGATGTCCGACAAGTGCAATAACGGCAATTTTTTTGTAAAAGTATGCAGTGCCTCAAATTTCATTGTCAGGCCAGGCATTATTGCAATGCCGTTGAAAATGTTGTCGGATACTGTGTCCAAGGTTATGCAGGTGCCGGCGTCTATCACAAGGCAGGGCTGGGTGGGGAACAGGTGTGCCGCTCCTGCACATGCCGCAATACGGTCGGGACCAAGGGTTTCGGGGGTGCTGTAGTTTATTACGATTGGGAGTGGCTGTTTGTGGTTTAGTGTGCAGAAACGAACTGTTGGGGGCGTTATGCGCTGCCAATCAATGTCCTGCCCCACCGATGACGATATGACTGCCGTTATTGGGTATTGTCCAAAAAGAGAGGCGTATTGGCCGGAATTTTCAAAAATTCCCGTTGCTACGATAGTGTCTGCATCGAATACCGCATATTTGGTGCGTGTGTTGCCGGTGTCTATCGTCAGGTTCATCGGGTTATTTTTTTTTTGTTGAAGAAATTCATGGTGCGTTCTATGCCTATGGTGGCAAAGGATTTAGCTATCTCGCAGGCGGTGTCGGTTTTCTGTTCTATGGTGGCAATGTCGTCGGGTGGGAATTGTCCGAGCACATAGTCTATCTGCCTGCCTTTGGAGAAATTGTCGCCAATGCCCACGCGGAGACGTGCATAATCCTGTGTGCCGAGGCACTGTTCTATGTCGATGAGGCCGTTGTGTCCGCCGGCGCTGCCTTTTGCCTTAAGTCGCAGTGTGCCAACGGGCAGGGCTATGTCGTCCACCACCACGAGCAGGTTCTCGATGGGTATTTTTCCGGTTGTCAACCAATATTTTACGGCTTTGCCGCTTAGGTTCATGTATGTGGTGGGTTTTATTATCACCAAAGTGCGGCCTTTGTATTTGGCTTCGGCGAGGTAGGCGTGGCGCGACAGCTCGAATTTGCATTCGAGGGTTTTGGCCAGACGGTCGGCCACCATAAAGCCGGCGTTGTGGCGGGTGCCTTCGTATTCGCTGCCGATGTTGCCAAGTCCCACAATGAGGTATTTCATGGAGTAGTCTGTGTTGTCGGCGGGGTTGTTTTTGCAGAAAAGCCTTTTCAGCCAGTTCATCTTAGTAAATGCCTTGTTGGTGAAGTTCTTTCAGCCTTTGCACCACCATGGGGCGGTCTTCTTTGTAGGTAACGCCAAACCACTGTGCGGTGGTGGTGAGCACATGCATGGTGGCGCTGCCGTTGTTTATAAATGTGTTCACTGCAAAGGGTATGTAGTATTCCGATTTCAGCTCGTGGCCTGAAGTCTTGAGGAAGTCCACAAACAGGCGTTCCGATTTCTCGAAATAGTCGGGGGTGAAACCGAACAGGTTCATCGACACTATGGCATCGGCTGGCAGAGGGTGCACGGTGCCGTCGCTGTCCTTGTATTCAATGCCGTTGGCGGTGCGTGAGATGGCGGTGCGTTCGGTCATCGAAACAAGATTGTCGTCGGGACCTATGTTGCACACGCCGCGCGACACGGATCCGTTTTCCGAAAGTGTGTTTTCGAGGCGGTAGCCCACCATGCAGTAGCGGCCTTGCGTATTACCTAATGAGCGCAGGTGGTCGCCTATCACTCTGAAAGCGTCCCGTCCGTAGAAATCGTCGGCATTGATGATGGCAAAGGGCTCATGAATGGCATCTTTTGCCATTAGTATGGCGTGGTTGGTACCCCATGGTTTTTCGCGTCCCTCGGGAACGGTGAAGCCTTCGGGCAGCTTGTCCAGCTCTTGGAACACATATTCCATCTGTATCTGGTTGCCAAAGCGCTCGGGAGTGAAAATCTGGCGGAACTCGTTATCGAAACTGTGGCGGATAACGAACACCACTTTGCCGAATCCGGCACGTATGGCGTCGCGTATGGAGTAGTCCATAATGGTTTCGCCGCTGGGACCTACATTGTCGAGCTGTTTAAGTCCGCCGTAGCGGCTGCCCATGCCAGCGGCAAGAACTAATAAGGTGGGTTTCATACTATTTAAATGTATATTGCTTATAATCAGACGTTAGAGTTTTTTTATAGTTTTGCAAAGATACGAAAAAAAGTTGGATTAAGGGGAATTTTTTTGTGTGTTTTAGCGGTGTTTTTTTTGAGTTATCTTTTTTTTTGGAAAAACTTTTTCAATAGCTGTTCACAGTCTTCTTTCATTATTCCTGCCACCACTTCGGTTTTTGGGTGCAAAATGTTGGCTTCAACGGAGGAGAATCCTCGTTTTGGGTCGGAGGCGCCGAAAACTATCCTGCCTATCTGCGCCCATGCCAGGGCTCCGGCGCACATAACGCAGGGTTCGAGGGTTACGTAAAGGGTGCATTCGGTAAGGTATTTGCCGCCTATGGCGTTGGCGGCCGAGGTTATGGCTATCATTTCGGCATGGGCTGTTACATCGGTAAGCCGTTCGGTGCTGTTGTGTGCGCGGGCCAATATGCGGTCGTTGGCCACAATTACGGCTCCAACGGGAATTTCGTCCTCGTCGAAAGCGTATTGCGCCTCTTTCAGGGCCTGAGTCATGTAAAATTCATCAATATTATTCATGTATGGTAGGGGGACGTTTGAAATCGGATTTTTTGAAAGGCATCAGTTCCACACGTGTGGCTATGATGGTAATTGCACCTTGCGACTGGTAGCTTTCGAGCGTTGGAAACAGAAAATCGCCCACAGGTGTGTACTCGTGAATGGCGCGCCAGTCCACGTGTGGCGCCAGCGGGTCGGCGGGCTGTTGCTCCACGGTGAGGAAAAGGTTGCCGCTTGGCAGTTCAAACAGGTATTCGCGCAAGCCTCTGAGCGGGTCGCGCACCGCCACACGACACACACGGTTACCCTCCAAAAGGCTTACGCCGCGGTATTGCGCCTCGATGCTCATGTTCTCCCAGTTCCACAGAGGCCCACGTGGGTCGTAGCCCGAAAGCTGTCGCAAGTATTCGTTCTCCGAGGTTACGTCCCACGAATGACGCGTGGTGTCGTATCGGAGATATTCGTTGCCGTCGCTATAAAGTCCGAACAGGGTTTTGCCATGCTGCGACACCCTTACGTACGAGTATTCCGGAAAGGCAAAACGGCGTTCCACCAGCAAGGTATCGGGGGCTTTGTTGAAGGTTATAACAGACGTCATGTCAACCGTTTGCCAGTTGAGAGCGTCGTGCCCGAGATTTTTCAGATACCGGTTTATCACAATGGCGGCCGAATCGGCGGACGTTTGGGCTAAAACCCCACTGCAAACCGATACCGTCACTATCAATAAAACTTTAGTTATCAAACCTTTGCCCATACTTCGGAAATATTTTGTTTCAAAATCACGGAAACGCCAAAATCACAAATTTTATTGCATTTTGAAATATTACACACCTTTGAGAAAGCTCAGTAGTACAGCACTTTACGGTGAGTGGTTGCAGGGGGCACATCATCCGCAATGGTGGTTCGTGTGGTCCAGTTGCCTTTGTCATCGTATCCATAGATATACTTCTCAACAAATTGACCTACAGCGTCATCGGCATAGTATTTTATTTTTTTCTGCACCACACTGCCCTTTTTATCATATTTCAATTGCACCTCGGATGAAAGGTAGTCGTCGGGGTCGTAAACTATTGATTTTGTGAGCATTCCATTTTTATCAAAATTATTGACCGTCCTGCTTGCCAAGCCCTCCTCATCGTAGTCGTACACAATTGTTTGAAGCAGCTGCAACTCATTGCCATACACATAAAAAACGCTTTGCACAACAACCATTGGGTCGCACGTAGTGGCAGCACCGACAACTCCTCGAGAATTGGCTGTACGATAAAAAACTTTTTTCACAACCAATTGGGCGTTGTCGTACGTAGTTATGGTTTTCTTTTGCAGTTTTCCATCCAAATAGTAAAGCCCCAGCACCCTATTTTCCAATGTATCATACACATATTCAATCACATCCACAATTTTCTTACCATTCACCGAGCTCTCTTGCACACGTTTGGCCGGACGTTTGCCGTCAAATTCGTAACTGTAAAATACGGTGTCGGACTTGCTGTCGGCAAAAGATGTTATAGTGCGGGATAAATTTTGCAAACTGTCATAAGAAAACAGCTTAATACGTTTTTCCGAAACGTATCGCAACATCTGGCCTTCGGCAGAAAACTCAGCACTGCCGGTCAAAGTGTCGTTAGCCACAACACTCTGCCATTCGATGGATTTAACCTTAAATTTCCCGTTTGTTTCAAACTGCGCCAGAACCAACGCAGGCAACAGGAGAACGATTGGAGCAAGGAGATGCAATTTCATAAACATAGACGTTTTAATTAAAACGAAATATGGCATTTTTTAGTATAAAAAAGGGGAAATCCGATTGGAAATCCCCACAAACGTTATAAAAAGAAAAAAATCATTTGGCGTATTTGAAAGTCTTACCAGGATAGAAAGCGTCGTCGCCAAGCTGTTCTTCGATACGGAGCAGCTGGTTGTACTTGCATATACGGTCGGTACGGCTTGCCGAGCCAGTTTTTATCAGACCGGTGTTCATAGCCACGGCCAAGTCGGCGATGGTGGTGTCCTCGGTTTCGCCGGAGCGGTGGCTGGCAATGGCGGTGTAGCCGTTGCGGTAGGCAAGGTTTATTGCATCGATGGTTTCGGTGAGGGTGCCAATCTGGTTCACCTTGATAAGAATGGAGTTGGCCACCTGTCTGTCGATACCTTCCTGCAAGCGGAGCACGTTGGTAACAAAGAGGTCGTCGCCCACCAGCTGGCAGCGGTCGCCGATAGTGTCTGTAAGCAGTTTCCATCCGTCCCAGTCGTCCTCTGCCATTCCATCCTCGATGCTGATAATCGGGTAACGGTTCACCCAATCTTTCCAAAAATCAACCATTTGGGCAGGAGTAAGTTTCTCCTTGGTGGACCATTTCAGGCAGTACATATTTTCATCGGGTATGAAGTATTCCGACGAAGCTGGGTCGAGGGCTATGCAAACGTCATCGCCGGGTTTGTATCCGGCTTTTTCGATAGCCTGTAGTATCACCTCAATGGCCTCTTCGTTAGAACCGAGGTTTGGAGCAAATCCGCCCTCGTCTCCAACATTGGTCGACATGTTCCTGGCTTTCAGCACACTGCGGAGATTGTGAAACACTTCGGCACCCATGCGCAAAGCTTCGGAGAATGAGGGTGCACCAACAGGCATTATCATAAACTCCTGAAAGTCAATCGGATTATCGGCGTGAGCTCCTCCGTTGAGGATATTCATCATGGGTATGGGCAGGGTATATGCACCAGAGCCACCAATGTAGCGGTACAGGTCCTGACCGGTTTCCATAGCGGCCGCTTTGGCACAAGCCAACGATACGCCAAGTATTGCATTTGCACCCAGTTTCTTTTTGTTGGGAGTCCCGTCAATCTCAATCATACGCTTGTCTATGCTACGCTGATCCTGAACATACATTCCCCTAAGCTCCTCATTAAGAACGTTGTTCACGTTCTGCACTGCGTTCAGCACTCCTTTTCCCATATAAACTTTTCCATCTTCGTCGCGCAATTCGCAAGCCTCGTGAAAGCCTGTTGAAGCACCCGATGGCACGGCGGCGCGTCCAAAACCACCTTGGTCGGTGTACACTTCCACTTCTACCGTAGGATTGCCTCGCGAATCCAGAATCTGACGTCCTTTAATTCCAATAATTTGTGACATTTTAGTTTGTTTTTTAAGATTATTATATATATGTTGAATAAATATTAACACCTAATTTTCAGTGCGTTACCTTTCAATAGCACATGCTTTGCGTATCAAAATAATAACCTGCAAAAATACATTTTTTTTTCGGCTTTTGCAAGAAAAAAGAACACAAAAAAATCAATAGTGTCCAAAACGTTTTTTCTAAAATATAGTTGATAAAATAAAATGGGAGT
>CALGGY010000032.1 GCA_937915785.1 uncultured Bacteroidales bacterium | reverse complement strand
AACATTCTCTGTCTATTCACAAAAATCTCCCAAAATTATTTTGGACACTATTGGTCATATCCATAAAAAAAACGCAACCGATTGAATGTCAGTTGCGTTTTGTTGTCCTACCAGGATTCGAACCTAGACAAGCTGATCCAGAGTCAGATGTGCTACCGTTACACCATAGGACATTGTTCTCTGTCGTTTTCGGGTTGCAAAAGTACGTTTTTTTTTCGTTTCTGCAAAATTTTTCTTCAATATTTTTACAAACAACTAGCACACAACAAATTAAAAAAGCACTTTCAATCTCACTCCCTCTATCATTTGAATAATTAAACATCGGTACAACCATCTTTTTGGAGTACTTTTCATCAGTTTTTTGAAAAACGGAAAAATCTTTGTATCTTTGCACAGCACAAAAACAACACCGAATTATGCAAATAACTAAAACCCAGATAGAAATGGCGTTGTCGCACGTCGATGACCCCGACTTGGGACAGAGCCTTGTCCAGCTTGGAATGGTAGAAAACATAGCCATTGAGGGCAACCGCGTGCAGTTCGACCTTGTGCTCACCACGCCGGCCTGCCCCATGCGCGCCAAAATGAGCAACGACTGCGTGGCCGCCATCCACCAGTACGTGGACCCCAACCTCGAAGTGGTGGTCAACACCACCGCCCGCGTGCAGCCCAAGCCCGACAAAAACGCACTATTCCCAACCATCAAAAACGTAATTGTGGTGGCCTCCGGCAAAGGCGGCGTGGGCAAATCCACCGTGGCAGTGAACCTCGCCGTGGCACTGGCCAACAACGGTGCCAAAGTGGGACTGATGGACGCCGACTTCTACGGCCCCTCCATACCCATCATGTTCGGTATCGGACGTCAGGACATACTTGGCGAGGAGCACGACGGCAAGATGTACATGAAACCTTTCGAAAAATACAATGTAAAGCTGATGTCCGTAGGTTTTATGGTGGATCCCGACAAAGCCGTGGTGTGGCGCGGACCTATGGTTTCGAGCGCTCTTAAACAGCTGCTCACCGAAACATGGTGGGGCGAGATAGACTACCTTGTGGTGGACCTCCCCCCGGGAACAGGCGATGTGCAACTAACTATTGCCCAAACCCTTCCGGTAACGGGCGCCATCATAGTAAGCACCCCGCAGCAGGTGGCCTTGGCCGATGTGGTGCGCGGTGTGGAGATGTTCCGTAACCCCGACATCGACATACCGGTGCTTGGCTTTGTGGAAAACATGGCCTACTTCACCCCCGCCGAACTGCCAAACAACAAATACTACATCTTCGGCAAACAGGGCTGCCGCCAACTCTCCGAAGAGATGCAGATACCCCTGCTTGGCGAAATACCGCTGGTGCAAAGCATCGCCGACGGCGGCGACAACGGCCGTCCCATAGCCCTGTTCAACGAAAACCCGTCGCCCGAAAGCGGGGCCTTTGCCGCACTTGCCGAAAACGTGGCACAACAGATAAGCATCCTTAATCACAAAAAGTAAAAATCGACACAGTTCTTATGAAAGAGTTCCTCACCGTAAAATCAGGAGCCACGCTGATGCGTTTCGAATACGACGACATCCTATGCATCGAATCGGACGGCAACTACTGCGACATTTTTTTCGCCAACGGAGAACCTCCGACAAAAATAGTGATGCAACTTGGGAAAGTGGTAGAAGCTCTAAAAAAACAAAATGCGGCCACCTTTATTCGCGTAGGCAAAAGTCTTATTGTCAACCGCAACTATGTAACGGCAGTAGAACCAACGAAAGGGAAAAAACAGGGTAAAGACAACGGCACTGTAACTCTCAGCTACGGTGGCGGTATCACTTACGAATACGACGTTTTCAAATACGAGAAATATTACGAGAAAGATGGGAAACTGAACAAGGAAAAATCGATATACCCCGGATACGTGGTCAGAGAAAAGAGAGGCCGCATAACCAAAGAGGTTACAGCCTCCACTGATGCTTTGACAGATTTGAGAGAAGCTCTTTTTAATCAATAAAAAAACGAAAAAAATGAACGACAACGAAATTGAAATATTAGGAACCGAACCCCAGCCCGACAACTCCGGCAAACGCCGCACCGCACTGCTGGTGGGAATACTTGTTCTCATAGCCGCCATTGTTGTGGTGCTGATTTTGCTACTGCGGCAAAACGGCAAACAAGCCAACCAAGAAGCAACAAACAACGCCCAAGAAGGTGAGATTGAAGAAGTTGCAACAGACACAAAGGCCACAGTCGACACGTTTTGCGTCAGATATATCATGAACAGCTCGTCGCCCGCCGACACCCTGCTGCGCGTGTTCAAGCCGGGCGCCGCATCCGTGGAACTGCTCATAAGCAAAGACTACGACACCAACGACGCCTCGGTGATTTTCGCCACACAAGCAGCCAACCTCAAAGCCGAGGACGGCGGGATAATCGGCGATTTTGTGTACAAAGGCACCACTCTGGCTCAAGGCTGTGCCGACAGCACCACGCTTGGCTTCTGCGCAATAGTGAACAACAAGGTAATTCTGGGCAAGGCCAACCCTACCAACTACTTGGATTCGACCATATCAAGCAAAGGTTTTTTCTACCGCCACTACTGCTATGTTACCGGCAACGGTCCCGAAGTATTCTCCAACTCGGCAAAATCGTACCGCCGCGCCATCTGCATAATAAGCAACAAGGATGTGGCTGTTGTTGAAAGCTACGGCCGCATGTCCATGACCGACTTCGCCCAAGCCCTGTACGACAACGACATAACCCTTGCCGTTGGTCTGATGGGCAGCAAAAACCTCGACGAATGGTACCGCACCGACAGCAGCAGGACCGTTATTTACCAAAACCCCTACGGCCCCAACCCCAACCGCAACTACCTGATTTTCCGCAAAAAGTAGCCATTGCCACTATCTGAAAGCAAGACCTTCTCAAACTCATACGCTATGGACAGCCGATACGACACAATAATTGCCGGCGCCGGAGCCGCCGGGATGATGGCCGCCATCGCCGCTTCAAACGGCAAAAACAAAATACTGCTTGTGGAAAAAATGGAGCAGCCCGGACGCAAGCTCCGCATCACAGGAAAAGGTCGTTGCAACCTCACCAACACAGCACCCATACGCGATTTCATAACACACATTGCCCCCGACGGACGCTTTTTGCGCAACGCTTTCTCGCAATTTTTCAACACTGAGTTGATGGAGTTTTTCGAAAATCACGGCGTGCCTCTGGTGGTGGAACGCGGCAACCGAGTTTTCCCAAAAAGCGGCAAGTCGCTCGACATCTTTTTGGCAATGATAAAAGCCGTGGAAGCTGACCAAAATATCAAAATACTGAAAAACAGAAAGATAACCAATATCCTCACATTCGAAGACCACATATCGGGCGTGGCTATGGACAACGGCGACATTGCTCACTGCTCAAACCTAATTATGGCCACCGGAGGAATGGCATACCCAGCCACAGGCTCCACCGGCGACGGCTACCACCTGCTGAAAAAAGTGGGACACTCCATTGTTGCACCTGTCCCTGCCCTTGTGCCGCTGGTTTGCTCCGAAAAGATACCCGCCGAACTGGAGGGTTTCACTCTTAAAAACGTGGAAATGACCATCTGCCACAACAACGGAAAGAAAATCTGCAACCTTTTCGGCGAGATGACCTTCACCACCAACGGCATAGGAGGCCCGATAGTGCTTTCGGCAAGCCGTCAAGTAACGCGATTTTTGAACGCCGGCGAAACTCTTACCGCCACCATCGACCTGAAACCAGCATTGAGCGAGGAAGTGTTGGACAAGAAACTCATCGCCGACCTCGACACCAACGGCACCCGCGTGCTGAAAGACGCCATGCGGCTATGGCTCCCGGCAGAAATCATCCCCTTTGCCCTAAGCAAAACAAAATTAGAACATTACAAACGTCTGAACCAGATAAACGCCGCCGACCGGAAAACCATACTGAAACTGCTGAAAGGACTGACGCTAACCATAACCGGCACCCGCAGTTTCGACGAGGCTATCATAACCCAGGGCGGCGTGGAGCTCAACGAGGTGAACCCCAAGACTTTCGAAAGCAAACTGTTGAAAGGCCTGTACATTGTAGGCGAACTGCTGAACCTCGACGCCGACACCGGCGGATACAACCTGCAGATAGCTTTCTCGAGCGGGTGGATGGCGGGAAAAACAGCGGCAGTGAACAATTAGCAATCGGCGGCTTGTGGATTGGGAGGCGGAGCCTTACGCCTTGCTCACCGACAACGTGAGGAATCGGATTGTAAGCGTGGATACCTCAACTTCTGAAATCGGTACATAAATCCGGCACACGAGTTTTCGCGCAGGTTCATGTAGATGTGCCCTACGCTATCCATTTCAAAGTTCACAATACCCTCGTAAGGGATGGTAACCAATGCGTTGGTAGCGTTGGCAATGCTGTTGCTGGCCTCGATGTCGACCAAAAGGGCGCGCAGCAGTGCTCCGGCAGGTGCGTTGAGACAGTCGCTGACGTGGGCGTTCTGCACACGGTAAGGCGTGGAAACCAGCGTGTCGGCGTTTTTCAGAACGATCAGCAGGCTGTCGGCGAAATGTGCCGAAACGTGGAACCCCGCTGTTCGGGGAGTACCGCCGGCACCTTCGATACTGCCGTGGGTCTCCACCCATTGCCACGAGCCGGGCAAAACATTGTCCGGAACGGCCACAAAACACATTTTTCCGCCACCATTGCGACATTGCAATAGCAGCTCGCCCTGTTTGGTGATGAGCATGTGCTGCATTGTGGCAAGGTAGTCGCAGAAGGGGTCGGGCTCGAATTCGATGCTCTGCGAAAGGAATGGGATACTGATTTCAAAACAGTTGCCATTACGGGTGTAGGAACCGTCGATGCGTGTGGAGGCGCCGTAGCCTTGCAGAGTGCCATCGGGGAGGAAACGCAGCCAGCAGCGTTCTATCAGCGACGAACCCGGTGCTCTACGCTCGCCGGCTGTGTCGTACATATACACCATGCGCCAAACATTGCTATGCAGCACGCTGTCGGCAACAAGGGGCGAAGGCAGTCCGGTGTAATCCCCATTGGACTGATCTTTGGTGCAGGCGGAAAAAACGCACATCGCAAAGACGGAAACCGCAAGAGCAAGAGTTAGTTTTTGCATCGTTTTAAAGCACTGATTTAATAGGCGTTACATCGCAAGCAAGAGCGATGCAACAATCTGCAAATGTACGATTTTATTTTCATTATTTTTTGACGTATCCATACAAAAAAAACGCGGTCGAGGCAGTGTGTCCCGACCGAGTTTTTGTTTGTTGACTTACACCATTTGTCAGTTTGGGAAGGAAATTGAGTAGGTGCTGCCGCAACTCACGTACTGGTGCTTGGTGCCTGTGGTGGGATAGAGCAGGTAGCCGCTGTTCTGGCTGTAGTAGATGTCGTAGTTCACATCGCAAGCCACGGTGAAACTGCGGGTTTCTTTGCCCTGCAGCACATAATCGCGACTGTCGTTGGTGCTGGTGTTGGTAATGGTAACTGTGTACGGGTTGTTGCTTGTACAGGTGAGTTTCAGTACGCCGTTGCGGGAGTTTCCGTGGTCGCCGCTGGAGATGCCGGTGTCGATGTCTGCTGCTATTTCGTCAACATCCTTGGTGCAGGATGTGAATGTGGCCGCAGCTACGCCCATTGCCATTACTAACATGGCGGTAATTATTTTTTTCATTGGGTGTGAGATTTTTATATATTTTATTATTCATTATTATTCAATTATTTAACTCCAAGATCAATATATTTTGAAAGAAAATCCGCCGCCGGAGAGTGTGAGCACACTGGGATAGTCGTTATTATTGCCCAATGTGTAAAGGTTGAAACTGGTGCTTCCCATTTCTACATTTTCTATAGTGTCCTCATCGTAGAAAGTGATAGTGTAAGTGGCTGGTACAAAACTTCTGCCCACTTCAAAGCTGGGGGATGTGGTACCGCCGTCGGACGGGTGTATGCAGTTGTCTATAACTTCGCTGGTGAAAACCACCGAGCCCGATTGCGATATTTTGAAGAAAATGTCAGGATGACTTGTTGCCGAAGTGGCAAATTGGTCCCACACGTTGCCGTTGTTGCGCGACGGCCAATTTGTAATATCGATGTGCGAAATATAAGCCCGTTTCGGTACAATATTCAATGTCTGACTATAAGTGTCGCTGTAGCCTTGACTATTGTAGGCTGTAAGTGTTACCGTTTTTCTGCCGTAGCTTGAGTAGGTGTGTGAAGGATTGGTGAGCGTGGATGTTGTGTAGTCGCCGAAATTCCAGCTATAACGTGTGGCGTTGGTCGACTTGTTTGTAAAGTATATGGGGGTGTCGGTATATGTGTAAAATTGACCAGCGTCCGAAGTGAAATAAGCGTTTGGTCTCTGCTCAGTTTCTCCGCCATTGCCATTGCCATTGCCGTTTCCGGTTTCGCTGTTGTAACTGTAGTTGTGTTCGTCGTCTTTGGTGCAGGTGGTGAGGGCGAGCACCGATGCCATTGCCACAAGGGCAAGGATTTTCAGTGTCGTTTTCATTTTTTTATTTTTTTTATTTTTTTCAACATCCCCACACTGCGGAAATCAGAGATTTCCTTGTGCGGGGTTAATAGGATGTAGTGCCTTCGACACTATTTTTTTTGTTTCCTTATTTTGTTGTTTTTTGTTTTATTGTTCGCCAAATTTGTAGCCCACTTTCAGATAGAATGCGGGCACAATTTCTTTAGAATAGTCCACATGGTGCAAATGTTCGTAGTACTGTTCAATGCGGTGCATGCCTTGGTGCATCATAACGCCGATGCTTGCAGTGATACGGTTTATTTCCACACCCGCGGCCAAATTCAGATACAGCTTGCCGCATTTTTTTAAGTCAAAGTAATCGCGTTTGCTGGAAAACTGGTTGAACTCCACGCCTGCCGAGGCCTGTCCGAAAAGACTGACATCGTCGGTAATGGGGTAGAACCCTCTTACATCGGCAAAAATAGGCAGGTACCATGTGGGGGCATCGTAGTAGTAGGTGGAATCTGCGCTGAAAGTAGTTTTTATGTTGCCAGTGCTGAAATGCGTACCCAATCCGGCGCCCACATACAGGTAGTTGTTGAGCCTTATGCCCGCCGAACCCACAGCGCCGAAATAGAACTTGTGGTCGTTCCTATCGTTGACAAAGAACAAGGAACCCATACCTTCGGCGTAGGCGTTGAAACGGGGGTTGTCGAGGAACTCGGCACTTTCGTACGCCGGGCGTGTGCCGCCGCCGTTGCCGCTGTAGCCGCCCTGCGACGTGCCTACGTTGTTGTTGAAAGAGGGTCCGGTAACGGTTACGTTCACCGAGTTGTCGCCAGTGTTCACGTTGCCGGTGTTGTAGTTCACCTTGGCGTTAGGGTCCTCTTTTTGGAAAAACTCCTCCTCGCCGCTCTCGTAGATTATCTTGGAAAGGTCTTTAACGCAGACCTGCGAGGATGTTTTGGAGCCATTGTCGTTCAAACGGCTGAAAAACACATTGTTCCCCGCAAAGCGTATGTTGGTGGCGTAAAAGCTTTCGCCGTTTACGAGGGTTATTATGTCTTGCGCGTTGGCAACAAAAGCCGCCACAAGAGCCAATAGAAGAAGTGTTGTTTTTTTCATTTTTTAAAATTGGGCTATGGGTTATTTTTTTATTGCACCGTTAGTTTGTTTACGCTCAGCACTATCACCGAGCCGCTGTCCTCGGTTTTCACCTCGCAAGTTTTTGGGGTGCGCATGTTGGTTACCGTGCCGTAGCGGGTGGTGCCTTGGTTGGTTTGCCAGCTTACGCGCTTGCCCACAAGCTGGCTGACCTGCGGCTGTTCGGTAGTATCGTGGTCATAGCTGTCGGAATTATAGCGGGCGTTGTTGCTGCCGCTCACCTGCTGTGTGTTGTTCTGGCTTTGGGTGTTCACATTCTGGTTGTTGATGTTTATCACAGTGCCGCCGCCGTAGCCATAGCCGTTGTTGGCGTATTCTTTCACATAGCATTTGATGGTACGGGTTTCTATTATACCGAAGGTGAAGAAGGTTATAAGGTAATCGCCAAAAGTTTGCTTGCCTTCTATCATAAAGTCGGTGGCGGGGGTGCTGATGTTGGTTCGTCCGACGGGTATCAGGCCAAAGAGCCACACCTGTTTGCCTTTGCTGTAGCGCATTGGCATGCCGCTTTGCGAGCTGTAAGCTCCTACAGGGGTTTTGGTTATGTAGCACGATTGCATCATCATGCCGCCGAGTATTGCCGCAATGGCAACGATAAGGATACTTTTTTTCATCATGATTTTTTGTTGATTTTACTATTAAATTATGTTATTTTCGGAGTTGCAAATGTACTAAAAAACAATGTATAAAACGCATTTTCGCAATAAGCGGCAAAAAACAGCGACAAACGGTGCCCTTTTCAGCAACTAAACACTTTTCACCAGATTGGACCAACAAGTGCGGCTTGCCTTAACCTCCTGTTTTTGCATGTCGCCGGCCTCGTTCATAAACTCCACCACCACGCTGTGGTCGCCAAGGGCAAGTATGTGGATGTGGTTTACGTACACGGCACGGTTGAGGCAACGCAGCTCGTTGCCCGACAGTCCCCAGCGTTCCTTCAAGTCGCGACTTAGCGAGAAATTGCACAGCACGTCGGGACGGCGGTTGGTGAAATATATCAGCTTGTTGTTGCCGTTGGAGTTGCCCGCCGTTTGGCGCATGGGACATATCATCACAATGTCGGACAGCGGCAGGCTCAGATGCCCGTACATCTTGGTTTTGAGCTTCACCACACGGTTTTGCGTGTCGCGAAGGCAAATTTGACATTCCTCGCCATCGGGCATCTCCAAAGTGATGGTTATATCCTTGATGCGGAAACGGACGTCGCCTTGAACAAGGCTTTTGCGCAATATATCGTATTGTATTTTCTGCATGTTGTGATGCAAAAATATACAAAAGTGATGAATTGTTGGCATTTTACGGATTTTCGGTGAAAAATAGCAATAAGCAGTAGGTTTTTCTGCATTTAAACGCCGTTTATTTATGTGCAAAGCCTCTTCCACACCGGGGGATGGAACAGTTTTTAGTGTATCGGAGAAGTGTTTTTTCAAACATTCCGTCACAAAAAAAAGAGTAGCATCCCACCAGAGTTGCATAATGCCATAGCATTGGGCTTTACCACCTGTCGCCGCAGTTTCTTCTTTTGTGTGTTATCACGAAAGTGAACCGGTAAACGATGACAAACGCCACCACAAAGGCCCATGCGATAGAAGTGCCGTGAATGTGCCACTTCATTATTTCCTCAACCCATGGGATTTCGTCCCATCCTTTTGCCACCATTGCAACCCATGCTGCAAATACTGTTGCCGCTGAAAAAACTATTCTGAACATGACTTTAATGTTTTTAAATTGTTTGACTTTTGTTTCAATTGCGATACAAAAGTACAAACACTACAAACGTTGGACAAATTTTTGATGTGGCTTTGTACAAAAACCGCCTTTGGGTGTACCAAAGGCTTAAAATGAGGTACAAAAACCACTGGTCGAAATAGCAACAAGCGTCGTTTTTTGGCGGTTTTTGTCCCAAAAACAGCAATTTTCGTGAGGTTTTGCACCATTTTTCTGTTTTTGCAAAAAAATGCCGGCGGAGCCTCCGACTCCGCCGGCACATCTCCCCTATTTTTCTTTTTTATAGGTGGGGTTCAGCTGCTTGCCGCGGTTGCCCTGCACCTGCGAGTACTGGCGGTTTACACCGTTGGTGCCACGGTTGGCGTTGTGCATGTTGGCGGCATTCTGTGCCGGAGTGATTTTTTGTTTTGCCATAGCTTTGGTCTCCTTTCTGTTTTTTAGTTTCACATTATATTTTTTATTATCCGTTTCACTTTGGTAAGGTTGCGTTTGCTGATGGGCAGCAGCTCGGTTTTTTCGTTGCCGTCGGGGGCGGAATAGCGCAGCTCCACGCAGGGCAGCCCGCAGTATGGCTTGCTTTGGCCGGTAACCATGCCGGCGATGTAACGTTTATTTACCCACACCCCGCGACTAATCTCCACGAAACTCTCCACGTGGCTGCCAAACAGTTTGTCCATCTGTTTCGAGACACTGAAATCGCACAGCACGTCGGCCTGCTGCCCGTTGAGTATCACGTCCTTGTTGTTGCTACGTGCGTCGCCGGGGTTCTGCGAAGTGCGTATCGCCACAATGTTGTTCACCTTGAGCTGGACTCGTCCCCGCTGCTGCAGTTTCATCTCCACCACAGGTTCGGCAGGTGGCGCAAAGCTGATGCTGTACTGCTCGCCGCCAATGGTAACGACCATGTTCAATGCCGATATTATCAACATTTCGTTTTCCAATCCCTCTTGGGGAACCACTTTGAACTCTATTTTTTTCATGGCTACGTTTTTAAGGGTTAATCAACTCAAAATGAATGCCGTGTCGCAGTTTTTCTGCATCTTTGGGCAGATGTACTTCCCCGCTTCGTGGGTGAAGAATGCGGTAACAATCAAATCCTTGTCCAAATCGATGATTATCACCAAGTTCTCGTCGGTTTTTGAAATGTCGTTCCTATGCATGAAAGATGGTTGGGCGATAAGGAACATCTTGCCTGCGAGGTGCACGCTGACAACTTCTATCACCTTTTCCAGCATACGGTCGTCGATACGGCGGTCTATCTGGCGGCGGCGCAGATGCAGGGTTTTGCCGAACTTTCCAATGCGATCCTTGGCGGTGAGTTTGGAGAGCATAGGACAAGCACGGGCGGGTGTTGGGGCACCGACATCGGTGGCTTTTGCATGGATTGCAGTGGCTACCGGGGCCGAGGCGTTATCCGCTACAGTTTCGGCTGGTTCTTCGGCGGACGCAGGCTTGGCGGGGCTACCAAATGTCAAATGGCTTACGAGCCTTTTGCGGACAGGAGATTTTTGTGTCTTTCCGCACAATTTTTTTCCGTTTTTTGTGTTTTTTGTAATCATGACTTTAAAATTTTAAAATGATTAATTTCAAAGTCAAAATTACCACCCTAACTTATTATAGCAAAGCCAATTAATGTCATTTGTACGAAAGTACCAATCGGGTGTACAAAGAGGGGGAAATCGTGTACAAAAACTGGAAAAAAAACAGTAGCCGACGGTGTTTTTTTGGCAATTAACGTAACCCAACCAGCATTTTCCACCCTTAATTGCCATTTTTTTAACCCCCCGAAACATTCTCCACGTCCGACCAAGCATCCCGTTTTACAATCCCAAAAAAAAATCGTATATTTGCAGAGATGGCAATGGGCACGCGTCCACGCCACCGCACTAACAATCAGCACATTATGAACAACCGCATATCACAAAGCATAGAACAGAGCATTGCCGCAAAGCAGGCCTTGCTTGCCGACAGCGCTTTTCTGAACCGCATACAGCAGGCCGCCAACGCCATAACCGAAAGTCTGCGCAACGGTGGCAAAATCCACTTCTGTGGCAACGGAGGCAGCGCTGCCGACGCACAGCACCTCGCCGCCGAGCTCTCCGGACGTTTCTATTTCGACCGTCCGCCCCTCAACGCCGAGGCTCTGCACTGCAACACGTCGTACCTCACCGCAGTGGGCAACGACTACGGCTACGAACACATCTTCGCACGGCTGTTGCGTGGCACCGCCCACAGAGGCGACGTTCTGGTGGGCATATCCACCTCAGGCAACTCCAAAAACATAATCAAAGCCTACCAAACCGCCAAAGAGATGGGCATCACCACCATTTCGCTCACGGGCAAAACGGGTGGCGACATGAAAGCTCTCTCCGACATTCTGCTCAACGTGCCAAGCACCGACACCCCGCGCATTCAGGAAAGCCACATCATGGTGGGACACATCATCTGCGAACTGGTTGAAACTGCCATGTTCGGGAACAATGGTTAACTTTTTGAAATTTAGCTAATTATAAATACAACTTAAAAACACAAACCACAATGAAAAAACTTTTTCTTTTTGCGATGATTGCCGCCTTTGCAACATCATTTGCCCAAACCAACATATATGATTTCAAGGCTGTTAACGCCGATGGCGAGACGGTTTCGCTTTCGCAATACCGAGGCAAGGTGATACTGATTGTAAACACCGCCACAGAGTGTGGTTTCACTCCGCAATATGGCGAGCTGGAAGCCCTCTACGAAGGTCTTAAAGAACGCGGGTTCGAAATCCTCGACTTCCCCTGCAACCAGTTTGGCGGACAGGCTCCCGGAACCATAGCCGACATCCAGAAATTCTGCACTCGCTACAACGTGTCGTTCCCACAGTTCGACAAGGTGGAGGTGAACGGCGCCAACGCACACCCGCTTTTCACCTATCTTAAAAAACAGCGCACTTTCCAAGGGTTCGACAAGGACAACAAGCTCACACCCGTTTTGGAGAAAATGCTGAAAAAATCGCACCCCAATTTCCGCAAAACCTCCGACATAAAATGGAATTTCACCAAATTCCTGATAGACCGCAATGGCAATGTTGTGCAACGTTTCGAACCTACCGCCGAAATCGACAAAATTGCGATAGCCATTCAGGAACTGTTGAACAAATAACACTATTTGAAACAATTATTTATCAATAAAAAAACTAACATATCATGAGTAACAAAATAACCTTGACCCTGTCGGGACTTTTCCTTGTAATTATTGGCATTTTGTGCATTGCCAACCCGTTGGAGTTTCTCAAAAGCATAACTTGGATTATAGGCATTGCCATACTGCTGGCCGGCGTTCTGCGACTTGTGTTTGCCTTGCGTGCCAAGCGTTATGCCAAAATTAGCCCTTTACGCTACTTTTCGTCGGCGGTGATGATATTGGCAGGCATCGCCATATTGTCGAGCCCCCTGTTTTCGGTAGAATTATTCACCCTTATTGCATCTGTTTATATACTGATAGAGGGGTTCATCATTCTGGTGCAGTCGGTGTACTACCGCAAGGTCGGTTTTCGGTTTTGGTATCTGCTTCTGATAATGGGCATTGCCATGGCGGCACTTGGCTGCATAGGCACATCTCGCCCCAACGCTTTGGCCTCGGCGGTGGGCATTTATATAGGCATTGCCATGATACTCAACGGCATAGCCTATTTTGTAGCCTTGGCAGGACTTGCCAGGCTGGAGCATTTCGACCACGCCGAAGAGGTTCAATAGCCTGCGATTATAGCAATAAAAAAGGCTGGCATCTATTGATCCAGCTTTTTTTGTCCGTAAACTGTTCAATACAGCATGGTATTGCCGGATGGGTCAATAATCCATCACGCTGCCTCCGTCGTCGTCGCCATCGTCGTCGCGATTACGCATCAGGCGGCCGTTGTTTATTTTGTACGAAAAACCTATGGTTACGCTAGGCGATATGCGTCGGGAGCGCATCACACGGTACATCTGCTCGTTGTCGGTGGTATGTCCGAAACCTCCGGTGCAGAACACGTCGCCCACGCGCAGGCTTATGGTGGCACGTTTCTGAAGAATGTCCTTTTTCACCGCAAGGTCGGCCCAATAGGAGGCCAGCATGTCGGTCTGCAGGTCCATAAACGGGGCACGATATTGGCCGGAAAGCTGTATGGTCCAGTCCTTGGGCAGTGTCATAAACGAGCTGAACTTGCCGCTGGCGCGAAAAGCGCTCTTGTCCTGATTGTTGAGCAGCTCGGTGCCTTCTATCATGCTTTCGTAGAGGTTCACGCTGACATTCACTTTCCACCATTTGGCTATCTGCCAGTCCACGATGAACTCCAGACCGTAGTTGAGACCTTTGTTCAGGTTCTGCCATGTGGAGGCCCAATATCCGTCGTACTCGCTGTTGTAGGGCATCCAAGGCGAGTAGTAGTTGGCCGAAGCCTCGTCCCACACAAAACCGTAGCGGGTCATCATATTATTTGTCTGGCGGAAATAGGCCGAAGTGAAGATGTTCACTTTGTTGATGCCGAGGTTGTACGAAAGCTCGAAGGAGTTTGTAAATTCGGGGTCGAGATAAGGGTTGCCGAAGCCGAGCTGGTTGCCTTCGCGCACATCGAGGTAGGGATTGAGGTCCCACATGTGCGGACGGCGCACACGACGGCTGTAGCTTAGCTGCAGGCTCTGGTTTTGGTTTATGGTGTACGACAGGTGCAAGGTGGGGTACAGCTGCCAATACTCTTTCTTTACGGGGTCCACGGCGGGATGGTTTTTGTCCTCGCCCCCCACCGATGAGTATTCGCCGCGCAGTCCGGCCAAGGCCGAGAGTTTTTCTGCCACCTGCCATCCAAGGGTGAGATAAATGGCGTGCACCTGCTGACTGTAGTCGAAATGGGTCGAAGAACGCTCATCGAGGCTTTTCTGCAAGGCTCCGGAAATGGGGTCGTACTGCGAAAGGTAGTACTCGTAGTTTTGGTCGGAGTGCATTATGCGTCCTTCATAGCCCGTTTCGAGGCGCAGTTTGTCGGTAAGCGGATGCACGTAGTCCAATTTCAGGTTAAGGGTCTGGTTTTTGTTGTCGGATTCGGAGTTGCGCAAATAATAATTGTATAGGTTGGCGAAAGGTTCGTCGTAGAGCTGTTGCTGCAGGCCGTCGCCCCAGCCATTGCGGCGGCTGTAGGTGATGTCGGCGGTGAGCATCTGGTCCTTTTTGTCGAATTTTTGAGTGTAGTTGAGGTTTATGGTGTGGTTGAGGCTGCGGTTTTTGTTGGTGTCGGTCTGGGTGTAGTTCAGATAGTTGTTGCCGGTAAAAAGGTCCACGTCGTCGATGGAGTTGCGCCGCACGCGGTTGCCGCCACGAAGCTGGTACGAGAGCGACAGGATGCTTTTGTCGGTGAAATGGTATTCGCCGCCCACTTTCATGCTACCCATGTAGTTGTTGTGCACGCTTTGTTCGTAGAGGCTGTCGTCGGAGTATTGTGCGCCGTGGCTGTAGCGGCGTATGTAGCTGGTGCTTTTGTGGGCGCGGCTGCGCAGGCCTCCGTCGGCGGAAAAGAAAAAGCCCCACTTGCCAGTGTTGTAGTTCAGGTTGACGGTGGCCATAGATGTTGGCACAAACTGCGGCAGGGGCGACCCGAAATTGATGTTCACCACACCGTTCAAGCCCTGTGCCCCCACGGTGTTTTCCTTCAGTTTCAGGTTGATGATGCCCGACATGCCTTCGGGGTCGTATTTTGCCGATGGATTGGTAACCACTTCCACATTTTCAATCGAACTGGCGGGAATCTGCTCCAGCAGGGTTTCCAAATCGCTGCCAAGCAGTTCGTACGGGCGGTCGTTGATAAGCACTTTCACGTTGGTGGAGCCGCGCAGGGTAACGTTGCCATCGTTGTCTATTGCCACCGAGGGGACGTTCTCCAGCACATCGGTAGCTGTGCCGCCGCCGGACACTATGTTCTTGTCCACGTTCACCACTCGCTTGTCCAGCTGGTAGTCCACCATCGATCGCTCGGCTTTCACCACCACTTCGCTCATCAGCTGCGAGTTCTGCGATATTTTTATGGTACCCACTTTCTCTGTCTTGCCCGCCGACAGCTTCAACACTGAATGATGCATGTATGGCTGATAGCCCATAAAACTGATTTTCAGCAAGTAAGTACCTGCCGGCGCACTTACGGCGAATGTGCCGTTGGAGGCGGTAACCGTACCGTTTGCCACAGATGAGTCGGCTGGTTTTAGCAGTGCCACAGTGGCATATTCCACCGCCTCGCCGGAACTTGCGTCAATCACTTTTCCCGTTACTTTTCCTGTGCTTTGAGCTTGAGCCACACAAAAGGCTAACAGTGTGGCCATTGCTATTGATAGTAGTTTTTTCAACATGTAATTTTTTTTGAGCGGTTTTAAATATATATATTGCAATAACTAATATTAGTACCACTATTTGTTCAAAACTTACGAAAGGCACGAAAAAAAATACTTACGGCTATTTTTCATTAAAAAAGATTGGGTTTATCAGAAAAAAAACGTAACTTTGCAAAACGGTAATCGCGCATCATTGCTGATGTCGATTATCGCCAAGTCAGAAAAAAAATAATGCCATGAAAAGAACATTTTTTGTATTAGCCCTGTTTTTTGCCATAGTGCAGGCCAATGCCCAAAACGACAAATTTTGGCAAGCCATACCCAGCAGCGTGTCGAACGTATATGTTGGCAGCAGACTACATGCCGTGATAACTTTCGACAACACAAGTTTCGTCGAGTTCACAAACATAATGTCGCGCAAAGCCGATCCCGCTGCAAACAGCGAAATATTACGGATTAGCAACGACACCATGTACCTTTCCAACAGCAAAGGCGACGAATTTGCCACCGTGGTTCACATCCACCTCAACCAGTCGTTGGCAAACACGTATATTCATTTTTCCGACAAGGCAATCGGTTATTTCAACAATTTTGGCGATGGCAATGTGAGCGTCAACGCCGAGGACAACAGCATGATTTTTGTTGGCAGGCCTGTGGAAAACGACACTTTGCGCTGCCGTAACCTGACCATTGCCACAAGCGACCAAGCCGTGGCCGACATCATTTCGCCAATAGTGGGCGACACCATAATTCTTTATTCCGACGGGCTGTCGAAAGCCACCCACAAGTCCATCCACTGCAAAAAGCTGATTTCTGGCGATATAGCTTCAAACGCAATAGTCATGCACACTCTCGGCCAACCGCACCGCAGACACCATTCTCACAAAAAACATTGTCATCACCAATCGGGTCATGGTTCGCAACCAAGCGTCGATTTCAATTTTGCTTGGGCGTTCAACAACTGGGGCTCCAATCCGTTCGACAACGCCACCATCGCCGATGCTTACGAACTGCGCACGTCTTTTTCGTCGTTCCAGCTCGAGTTGCTGTACAATTGCTCCATTTACAAGCGCAAACTCCACTTTGGCGCCGGATTGGGCTACGAAAGCGACATCTACCACTTCCGCAATCCGTACATAACAACGAATAGCGCCTCCCCAAAAACCTTGGTAGCCAGCGATATAAGCCCTATCCTCGGCGACTGCTCCACGCGGTTGGCGAACCGTTACATCACCCTGCCCATAGAACTAACTTTCAAAAAAGGCCATTTTCGCACTTCCATTGCTGTAATCCCCGGACTCAACTACACTTCCAAACACACCGGACTTAAATACAAAGTGGTAAACAACGACCAGAAGTCCGAATGGCGCGAGGTGCCGAAAAATTTCATCAACCCCTATAAGCTCGACCTGCGTTTCACCGTTGGCTACCGCTGCTTGAAATTCTTTATACAGCCATCGCTGCTGCCGGTATTTGTAAACACCGACCAAAAGCTTTATCCCATCAAAATTGGATTCATGATTTAAGTGGCTGATTTTATGAAAAATATAAGTATAAAAGCGATCCTGCCAATAATGGCAACGGTGATGGTGGCATTTGTGTTTGCAGTATCATGCAAGAAAGAAACGGCAACGGCAACATTCTCCAACGAGGGGCTCAATGCCTCCAACATATCTTTCACCCCATGTCATGGCAGCTACGACAAAGGCTTTTACAACCCCGATTCCGTGGCGGTGCGATGCTACGGCAAAACACTTTTTGTAACACATTTCAATCTTGGTGTCAATTGCGGTTGGCAGGACATCGACGTGCGCTGCCGCCTGTCCAACGATTCGGTTTATATCGAAGAGCTCGAAGTTATTCCTCTTCAGGCCAACTGCATTTGCGAAACCGACAATTCTTTTCAGATAAACGGCCTTGCTCCGGGCACATACACCCTTGTCTTCCGACAGAGTTATCCAACAATATACCAGAGAGTTACACTTTAACCAAGTTCAGTGCCGCTTTCCGGCAAAGTCGCTCAGGGCTTGCTCCGCAAGGCGGTATATGGTCCAGTTGGACATGGGCTTGGCGCCGATGGACAGGTAAAAATCTATCGAAGGGCGGTTCCAGTCGAGGCATACCCATTCCATGCGTCCGCAGTGTTGCTCCAACGCCGTGGCTGCCAAGTATTTGAGTAATGCCTTGCCATAACCGTGTCCGCGATGTTCGGGCAACACAAAAAGGTCTTCCAAATAAAGACCTTTGCGTCCCACAAAAGTGGAGAAATTGAAGAAATACAGGGCAAATCCAATTTTCTTGCCACCCACTTCGGCAAACACCACCTCCGCCTCGTGCCGTACAAAAAGCGATTGTCGCAGCGTCTCCTCGGTGGCCTCCACTTCGTCCGCAAGTTTCTCGTAATCAGCCAAAAGACGTATAAAACGCAACACATCGGACGTTTCGTTTTCGCGTGCCTTTCGTATGGCAAAATTGTTCATTGCTATATTATTCATATCGTAAATGTCTGCCTTTCACGTTGTTTACAATTCCGCACTGACAGTCGTACGAGAGCACACCGTTAACGAAAGTCTTTTCCACTTTGGCGTGGAACCGTGTGCCCTCCAGCGGCGACCAGCGGCATTTGTAGTACAGAGTGGCGTTGTCCACCAGCGTTTCGGCACCAAGGTCGAGCAGCACAAGGTCGGCGTGGTAGCCTTGCCGGATAAAACCGCGTTCCTCTATGCCAAACAGCCGGGCAGGATTGTGGCACATCTTTTCCACAACGGTTTCTATCGAAAAATAGCCCTCGCGGCACAACTCGAGCATCACAAGCAGCGAGTGCTGTATCGACGGCATACCCGACACCGACTGGAAGTAGGTTTTTTCTTTCTCCTCCAACAGATGTGGGGCATGGTCGGTGGCCACGGTATCCAACAGTCCGTCGTTCAAGGCTTTGCGCAAAGCCTCGCGGTCGTCGGCACTTTTTATGGAAGGATTGCAGCGCACAAGGTTGACCAAACGTTGGTAATCGCTGTCGGAAAACCACAGATGGTTGGGTGTTACCTCGGCGGTAATGTGCTTGTGTCCAATGTTTCCGGCAGAAAACAGCGACAGTTCCTTGGCCGAAGTAAGGTGTGCCACATGCAGGCGTGCGCCGGACTGTTGCGCCAAGCTAACGGCCTTGTGGGTGGAGCGGTAGCAGGCCTCGGCGTCGCGGATAAAGGCATGAGCCTCGGCGGGCGGATTGTCGCCCCAGCGCTCGCGGGCCATGGCGGTGCGCTCGGCAATGCGCGCCTCGTCCTCGCAGTGTGCCACAATAGGTTTCTTGGCAGTGTGGAAAAGACGTTCCAACGCAGTGTCGTCGCTGACAAGCATATTGCCCGTGGATGAGCCCATAAAGAGTTTCACAGCGGCGTATTTGCTTGAGTCGATGGCATTTAGGGAGTCGATATTGTCGTTGGTGGCACCCACCATAAAACCGTAGTTGCACAACGATTTTTCGGCAGCCATGGCAATTTTTTCGTCGAGCAGAGCTTCGGTTGTGGTCTGAGGCTTGGTGTTGGGCATGTCTATCACCGAAGTTACGCCACCGGCAATGGCGGCACAGCTTTCGGTGTGGAAATCGGCCTTGTGCGTGAGGCCGGGGTCGCGGAAATGCACATGGGTGTCGATAACGCCGGGAAGGAGATGCTTGCCCTCGCCGTTAATAACTATAACCCCCTCGGTGGCAGGTATTTCATCGGCAATTTTGGCAATACGGCCGTTCTCCACAAGCACAGACGTGCTCATGGAACGGCCTTCGTTCACCACGGTGACGTTTTTTATTAGATACCTGAACGCGATGATACCGAACAGATCTATATAAGAAACTGTGTTTGGCGACAACGTCTCTTCATCGCCTTTTAACCCGGCTAAAAGTGGCATATTTTACTGTATAACAAACGGTTAAACAAATACTGGCTCTGTAACATTCTCGAACCTATGTATACAACGCATCTTTCTCATTATTATTGCATTTACAAAAACAGAAGAATCTCGCCCATTATACATAACACTTTACATATCAATTATTTCTATGGAATAAACACTTTTTCCATGTTCACTTCTGAAACATTTTTTTATTAGTGTCCGACAAAAACAGAATACGAATTGTTTGGCGGTAGCCTAAAGGCATTGAGAAAAAATCGTTAAGAAGTCGTCACTGTTTGAGCATAGAAACGAGTGCTGTCATGAACTTCATAAACGCCTGTGAAACAGACTTTCTGTAATGAACTTTGGCGTTAGTGCGAGTTTGACGACTTTAGCGGAATGCAGTTGTCTTCTAGATTTTTTGTCACAGCCTTGAATTTTTGGTTCTTTTGTTTCAAGACAAAAGAACTTGAAGAACATAAAAATAAGAATACAAGCCATATTGTTGTCGCAAACCACTGCCATGGATTATCAAAGCTAAAAAACGGATAATTTTTGCAAAAGATTCATCGGACACCAATATAAAAAAAATAAGAGAGGGTGCCTTTGGCACCCTCTCATGATGAAATATTCACAAACAATTTATTTACAGCAATGTAGCCATTTTTTCTGTAAGGTCGCAAATGCGTGTGGAATATCCGCGCTCGTTGTCGTACCACGAAACGACTTTCACAAAATTGTTGTCGAGAACTTGTGTGAGCTTGGAGTCGAAAATTGAGGAGTGTTTGTTGTCCACAATGTCGATGCTTACGAGGTTTTCCTCGCTGTATTCCAGAATGCCTTTCATAGGGCCTTCGGCGGCTTTCTTCATAGCGGCGTTTATCTCTTCTTTGGTAACGTTTTTGGAGAGTTCCACTGTGAGGTCAACCACGGAGCCGTCGGGGGTGGGAACGCGCATGGCGAAACCGTCGAGCTTGCCGGCCAATTCTGGCAGAACCAAGCCAACAGCCTTGGCGGCACCGGTTTTGGTGGGGATTATCGAAACGGCGGCAGCACGGGCACGACGAAGGTCGGAGTGGGGCAGGTCGAGGATTTTCTGGTCGTTGGTGTACGAGTGGATGGTGTTCATCAGACCACGAACAATGCCGAAGTTGTCGTTCAGCACTTTGGCAATGGGAGCCAAGCAGTTGGTGGTGCACGATGCGTTGGAAACGAACTGAACGTCCTTGGTCAGTTTGTCGTCGTTAACACCAAGAACCACGGTGAGGTCCACATCTTCTTTCTTTTCCGAAGGAACGGTGAGGATAACTTTCTTGGCACCAGCTTTGATGTGTTTCATCATCTTTTCGCGGTTTTTGAAAATACCGGTCGATTCGATAACGATGTCTATTCCCAGCTCTTTCCAAGGGAGGTTTTCGGGGTCTTTCTCGGCATAGATGCGTATGCGTTTGCCGTTTACAACGAGGTATTCGCCGTCGGCTTTCACATCGCCGTCATATTTGCCATGTACTGAGTCGTATTTCAACAAGTAAGCCAGTGTGTCGGCGCTTGTCAAATCGTTTATTGCCACTACATCAACAGTGCCTCTGCTGAAGAGTTCGCGGAAACTCATGCGGCCAATTCGACCAAATCCGTTTATTGCAACTTTTGCCATATCTATTTGTTTTTTAGTTTTTTATGTTATAATTATCAGTTTATTCGGTTCTGCAAAGGTAGCGAATTTAAAGCATTTAAACAAATAAAAAGCACTGATTTTTCTTAAAAAAAACAACATGCTTAATATCAGTGCGACAGGGGCTGAATTTTGCCGTGCAGATATGCGTTGAGGTTTTCGGCCGGTATGCGTTCCTGCTGCATGGTGTCGCGTTCGCGGACGGTAACGGTGCCGTTGGCAAGTGTCTGGTTGTCAACGGTTATGCAGAACGGAGTGCCTATAGCGTCCTGACGGCGGTAGCGGCGGCCTATGGCGTCTTTCTCGTCGTATTGCACCATGTAGTCGTACTTGAGGCTGTCCACAATCTGCTGGGCCTTTTCGGGCAGGCCGTCTTTCTTCACCAATGGCAGCACCGCAGCTTTGTAAGGGGCCAGTATTGTGGGAATTTTGAGCACCACACGCTGCGAACCGTCTTCCAACGTCTCTTCGTGGTAGGCATAGCTGAATATGGCAAGGAACGTGCGGTCCAAACCTATGGAAGTCTCGATAACATACGGAGTGTAGCTCTCGTTGAGCTCGGGGTCGAAATACTGCAGTTTTTTGCCCGAGAACTCGCTGTGGCGCGAAAGGTCGAAATTGGTGCGCGAGTGTATGCCTTCCAGCTCTTTGAAACCAAAGGGGAACTCGAACTCTATATCGGTGGCGGCGTTGGCGTAGTGCGCCAGTTTCTCGTGGTCGTGGAAACGGTATTTCTTTTCGGATATGCCCAATGCTAAATGCCATTTGCGACGTGTCTCCTTCCAATATTCGAACCACTTGAGCTCCTCACCGGGACGCACAAAGAACTGCATCTCCATCTGTTCGAACTCGCGCATGCGGAAAATAAACTGTCGCGCCACAATCTCGTTGCGGAAAGCCTTGCCGATCTGCGCAATGCCGAAGGGAATTTTCATTCGTCCGCTTTTCTGCACGTTGAGGAAATTCACAAAAATGCCCTGAGCCGTTTCGGGACGCAGGTAGATGGTGTCGGCGCCATCGGCCACGGAACCCATCTGGGTGGCAAACATTAGGTTGAACTGCCGCACTTCGGTCCAGTTGCGGGTTCCGGAGATGGGGCAAACAATACCCAAGTCGAGGATAAGCTGGCGCACGGCCTCAAGGTCGTTGGCGTTCATGGCCTCGGAATAGCGGTGGGTGATGTCGTCAATCTTGGCCTGTTGCTCCAGCACTCGTGCGTTGGTGGAACGGAACATAGCCTCGTCGAAATTCTCGAAACGTTTGGCCGCTTTCTCCACCTCCTTGCGTATTTTGTCCTCAATTTTGGCGATATGGTCTTCGATAAGCACATCGGCACGGTAGCGTTTTTTGGAGTCCTTGTTGTCTATCAGTGGGTCGTTGAAAGCGTCCACATGGCCCGAAGCTTTCCATATCTTAGGATGCATAAAAATGGCGGAGTCGATGCCCACTATGTTTTCGTGATACTGCACCATAGATTTCCACCAGTATTGTTTGATGTTGTTTTTCAGTTCAACGCCCAGCTGACCGTAGTCGTAAACGGCTGCCAATCCGTCGTATATCTCGCTCGACGGAAAAATAAAACCATACTCTTTAGCATGGGAAACTATCTTTTTGAAAACATCTTCATTGTTTGCCATAAATCGTTAATTGTTAGATATATAAGTAATTATTTTTTGTTCAAAATATATTTCAGCACTCGCGACAGCTGGTCGGGACACGAGGTGGTGTTCATGCCACAGGCAATGCCCTCCATCCTCTGTGCGGCATCAGACAAGGTCATTCCCTGCACCAGCGCGGCAATGCCTTTGGTGTTGCCGTTGCAGCCTCCGGTGTAGCGCACTCCGTCGATAACTCCGTCTTTTACAGCCACCTCTATCATCTGCGAACACACCCCTCCTTGCGGAACTGCTCGAACATAGCGCAGTCCGTTGTCCAGAATTTCGTCGTTCAAGATAATCGGTTCAACCGAATCGTTGTCGTCTGCAAAAAATCCCATAATTGAGAAACTATTACAATAAACTAAATTTCAACAAATTAAAACCATTTTCCACACAATTGTGGGAAATAGCAAAGATACGAAAAAAAAAGCGAAACTTCAAGGCAGAATATTATCCAGAGAAAAAGCGGACTGCCAGTACAAACCCTCTCTTTTTTTTACAAAACAGCGCAAATGTCGTTTAACCAGTGTTTTGCCGTGGATAGCATTGTTTTTTACGCTGCCACGGAACTATGTTTTGACAGATTTACAAACTTTTTTTCCCGTTTTTCTACGTGCCGGGCAATAATCACGGGAGTTTTTCGATTTCGTGGTTGTTATTTTTGTCGGTCCTTAAAATCGCACATTCCACACTTTCTTTCAATAATTCCAAGTCGGCAGGGTGATGAA